>JAUXUZ010000427.1 GCA_030680655.1 Phycisphaerales bacterium | reverse complement strand
CAGGCTCGCTGAGGTTGGTCTCGATGGAGTCGTAGGTGCTGGGTGGGACGCCGATGCAGCAACCGTCCCACTGGTTGAACATCACCAGCGCCTGGCGCGGGTCGGTCGAGCTGATCGGGAAGGCGATGTACCCGTTGAGCTTCACGTACTTCTCGTGAAGGAAGGCGACGCGTTGCGGCATCTTGGTGAGGCCCTTGCGCGGGTCGTAGATGTCGGCGGCGCTCATCAGCAGTTCGAAGGGAACAACGTACGGGTCCTTCTCTGTGCCGGCGCCCTTGACGCGGAAACGGCCGTCGATGACAAGCTCGTTGCCGATGCGCACGGCCTTGGCGGGGGTGATCTTCTCGGCGGGCCAGGCCTCGCTGGTTGGGAGCTCGACGGGCGTGCCCTCGGCGGCGGGGGGCACGGGCCTGGCCGCGTGCGGTGCTTCGGCGGGTGTCGTGGCGGCAATCGTGATCGCGTTCTCGAGGTCGAGCTTGAAGTCAACGAGCGCGGGGTCGGCGGGCGGTGTTTCCGGCTTGGCCGTCGAGGGCGCGGCGGGTGCTGCGGGTTGCTCGTTGACCGGTGCATCGGCGCGGTGCGATGGAGCGGCCGCCGGCTCAATCGCGGCCGGTTGCGGCGCGGGCGAACGGCCTGCCTGGGGCGAAACGAAGAACGCAGCCGCGGCCCCGGCGAGGAGGATCAGCAGCAGGAATGCCCAGAACAATCGCATCCCAAATGGTACGCGTGGCGGCGCATCAACTGGAAACGGTCCGCCGCACTGGCGTCATCCGATCGGGCGGAGGCTCCGGAGCACGTCCGTCCGGTAGGCGACGGCGGCGGGGACGATCCCCGCCAGGCACGCGAGCGCGGTTGCGCCGGCGACGATGGAGATGACCCAGCGCAGGTCGAGCGATGGAGAGATCGTCAGGCCGATTGACTGGTACACGGCAAAGGCAACCGAGTGAGCCCCGACAAACGCAACGGCAACGCCCAGGAGCGAGGCGGCGATGCCGATGACCGCGGCCTCGGTGAGGGCGAGCATGAAGACGCGGAAGCGGCTGGCACCCAGCACCCGCAGGACGGCAACCTGGCGGCGGCGGAGCTCCATCGCCTGATACAGCACAAGCATGATGGTGATGCTGCTCGAAACAAGGACGGCGGCGGCGAGGGCGAAGATGATGCGGTCGATGCCGCCGACAACCTTGAAGAGGCTGGCTACCTGAGAGCCGGGCTGGGCGACGGTGATGGTCCCGTCCTTTCGAAGCTCCGCGTAGAGCTCCTGCAGCGCGGGGGGAGCATCGGTGTTCGCCCGCCCCTTGACGCGGATGTAGAGGCCCGTGATCACCTTCTCGTCGTCGCGGAGGTTCTGCACCGTCGGCGCGACGGGGTTCCTGGCGCTCTCGCGCAGGTCGGTAGCGTGGATCAGCCAGGTGGCTTCTGTGGTTGTGAAGATCGCGCGGTCGTGGGCTGTAGCGCTGGGCGCGAGGATGCCGGAGATCTCAAAGTGAAACTCGTCGTGCTCGTGGGCGTGGCCGCTCTCGTCGTGGGTGCCGTGGGTGAGGTGCAGATGGTCGCCGACCCTCAGCCCCGTCCCCGCGGCGGCCTCGGCGCCGAGCACCACATCAAAGGTGTTCTTGAACCCGGCGCCCTGCTCGAACCGCCAGGGCGAGCCGCGGGCAGGCTCGAAGCTGGTGAAGAACTCGTTCGTCGTCGCGAGGGTCGGGTAGCCCTGGAAGCTGTCACCCTGGACGACCGGGATCGCCCAACTGACGCGCGGGTCTGCTCGCAGCGCAGCGAAGGCCGAGAGCGGCTTCGCGGCGGCGGGGTTGCCCATGTAGAACACCGAGTTGAGGACCGAGTTGAGCGGGCTGCTGTCGGCCGAGACAAGCAGATGCATGTTCCCGGTTCCGCGGGCGAACGCCTGTTCGCCGGCGCTGCGCAGAGAGACGAGCACCAGCAGCAGGCCGACAGCAACGCCGACGGTGAGCACGGTGGTGGCGGTGGCGAACCAGCGGCTGGTGAGCGAACGCCCGACGATCGCAAGGTCGGTCATGGCCATTACCGAGCCCCTCCGTCTGCGCAGACGGTGCTCGCAGCACCGGGGCCGATCTCCTGCATCGATACGTGGCGCGGAAACAACGCGGGAAGGGCTGGGTCGTGGCTCACACACAGCAGCGCTGCGTTAGCGCTGGAGCAGGCGGACCTGAGAAGCCCGACCGCGGCGGCGGCGTTGTCAGGATCGAGGCTGGCGGTCGGCTCGTCGGCGAGCACCAGCGTGGGCGAGCAGGCGAGTGCACGGGCGACGGCGACGCGCTGCTGCTGACCGACGGAGAGGCGGTCAACGCGGCGGGTCTGGTGGGCCTGATCGAGCCCGAGGGTGGAGAGCAACTGCGTCGCCCGCTCGCGGTGTGCGCGGGGCTGGAGGTCGGAGAACATCAACGCGAGCATCACGTTCTCTGCTGCGGTGAAGCCGTGGAGGAGGTTGAAGGTCTGGAAGACCATGCCGATGCGCCGGCCGCGGAGGCGGTCGCGAGCGGCGCTGCCCAGCGCCTGAATGTTCTCGCCGGCGATGGAGATCGTGCCCGCGTCGGCGGTGAGAAGCCCGGCGATGAGGCTCAGCAGCGTGCTCTTGCCGCACCCGCTTGGGCCGGTGAGCAGGAGTTGCTCGCCGGGGGCGAGGCTCAGCGCGGGGATGCCGACGGTGGGCGTCTCGCCCGGGGTGCCGGGAAAACGGAACGTGAGGTCACAAATGGAGAGGGCGTCGGTCACGGCGGGAGTGTAGTAAACACCGCCAACGAACGCTTCGACGCGGGTGCCCGCGTACAGCGCGGAGGCTCTTCGCAGGTCGAAGTATCGCCGCATGTACGCGCGACCCTCACGTACAAGGTCAGCGTGCATGCTCGATTGAGTGAAAACACAGCGGGCAGCACCGCCGAGTGCATCCTGGGGCGTCACGCGCGTGAAACCCGCACGTCGGAACAGTTACGCGGCTCGGCTTGCATCGGGGGCGAAGAGGCCATAAAATGAGTGCACAGAGCCTCCCGCGATTGCGGGACGAGATTCAATTCAGGTCGTGCCGGTTGGACCGGTCCGTGCTGCCGCAGCTTCGACACGTCGAAGGACGCCTGCAGTTTCGGAAGTGGTGACGTTTGCCGGCGTGCGACCGCTATCCCTTAAGGAGTGTTTACGTGAGCGCATTCGAACTCAAAGCCGCCAAAGACGGTCAATTCTACTTCAACCTGGTCGGTGCCCCGCCGCTCGCGCTGCTGCTGTCGAGCGACAAGTTCGCGACCAAGGAAGCCGCGCACCACGCCATCGAGCGGGTCAAGACGAACGCGGCGATCGACGAACGCTACGAGAAGAAGGCGTCCAACATCAACCGGCTCTTCTTCGTGCTCACCGGCGACGACCAGCAGGTGCTCGCCACCAGCGGCCGGTTCGATTCCGAGGCCGACCGCGACGCCGCCATGCACGAGATCAAGAGCAACGCCCCGGGCGCAGCGATCAAGGACATGGCCGGCGCCTGATTCTGGGGGTGTGGCAGAGCAGGCGGTCACGGCCAGCGCAAACAACGCGACCATCCCGGCCGTTGCCACCCCGGGCATTGGGCCGGGCGATCGAAACTTCCATGAATTGCGGTGCCTGGCGGTGCTGCACCCTGCGGCGCGGCACCGGGCCAAAATGCGGGCGAAGGGACTCGAACCCCTAACCTTCTGATTCGTAGTCAGATGCTCTATCCAATTGAGCTACGCCCGCTGCGTGGGGCAACCTTATTGCCGTGGGAGGCGTTAGGCAAGCGGTGGGAGGGGCCGACTTGCCGGGAAGAGGTTTGGGCACTATTGTTGCGGCCCTTCGCGGAGATCCGCGGGGCGAATTTTCCTGACCACCTCCCGACCCCCGGATACTGAAACGACCATGGCTCATTCCCTTTCTGCCAAGAAGCGCGTCCGCCAGAACGAAACCCGCAACGGCCTCAACCGCTTCCGCAAGCGGAAGATGCGCGACGCGATCAAGGAACTGCTCGAGAAGATCGCCCACGGCACGGTTGACGAGGCCAAGGCCGCGTTCAAGACCGCCGCCCGCGTGATCGACCGGACTTCCTCGAAGGGGACGATCCACAAGAACCAGGGCGCACGGCGCAAGAGCCGGCTGAACGCCCGCCTCAAGACGCGCGTCATCTCGGGCGCCCCGGCGGGGACCAAGAGCGCGGCCAAGAAGGTCAAGAAGTCCTGAGCGGTCCCTCGACCGCATCAACCGATTGAGTTTCTGCGGGCCCGCTCTCTGAGCGGGCCCGTTTGTTTCTTGGCAGAAGCGAGGTTTCGCCGGAACAAACGAGGCGGCACATGTCATTGGCGCCGCATCTCCGGCCGGATTCGTTGGCAATGATCGTGCCGTGTCAAACGTGCGTCGAATTCAGGAACGGCATCGCACCCGGGCAAAGGCCGCAGCGCCGGACCGGTGGCGCGACGACTACTGGACGCTCTCGCGCCTGCCGCTGCACGCGCTGGTCTTTCTGGTGCCGTTGATCGTGCTGTACGAGGTCGGTTCGATCTGGTTCCTGCGCGACCCTGAGGCGAACGTAACGACGCAGATCAGGGCCGAGTCGCTGCTGAACCTGTTCTTCGAGCACTTCGGCGTCATCGGGCTGATGGTGCCGGGCATCATGATCGCGGTGGTCCTGATGGTGATGCACGTGATCCGCAAGGACCGCTGGACGGTCCGTCCGATGGTGGTCATGGGGATGTTCTTTGAGTCGGCGATGTGGGTGCTGCCGCTGATCGTGCTGGCGGCGGTGGTGACCGACGCCGCGGCGCGGATGACCGGCACCGGCGGCGGGGGGGAAGGGGCGCTGGCGGCGGCGGCGCAGGCGGGCGAGTCGCTGCGCACGATGCCGTGGCAGGCGCGGGCGACGATCGCGGTGGGGGCGGGCGTGTACGAGGAACTGCTCTTCCGCCTGATCATGATCGCGGCCACCGACACGATTCTAAAGTCGTTCGTGACGTCGAAAGGGACGCGCGCGGTGGTGTGCGTGGTCGTGACGTCGCTGTGCTTTGCGGTGTACCACGACGCGGCGTTCACCTACGAACCGGCGACGGGGCAGGGTTTTTTCTCGGTGATCGAGACCCTCCTGCAGCAGGGTCCGGGGGCCGCGTTGGCTCGGGTGCGCTGGGGTAACGCGTTGTTCTATACCGCGGCGGGGGTGTATTTCGCCTGTGTCTACCTGTCGCGGGGGTTTGGGGTGGTGGTGGGGACGCACGCGGGCTACGACCTGGCCGTGCTCGTGCTGCTGTCGGGGCGGTCGTAGCGGGCCGGCAAGGGGGTTGCAGGATCGCAGGCGTTCCCTACACTTGCGGATATGACGACCACCGCAGCGCCAACCAACACTCCCGGCAGCCGCCGCTACATCACCCAGCTCGAGCCCTCCGAGTACGTGCAGGGGCTCTTTTGCATCAGCAACACGCAGCTGGGGCGCACCAAGAACGACAAACCGTTCCTGAAGGTGCTCGTCAAGGACAAGACGGGCGAGATGGCTGGGCGGATGTGGTCGATCGACCGCGAGACGTACGAGAGCCTGCCGGCGGAGGGGTTCGCGTACCTTGAGGGTGAGACGCAGGCGTACCAGGGGGAGATGCAGATCATCCTGCGCAGCATCGCGCCATCGGAGGCGACGATCGAGCAGATGCGTGAGCTGCTGCCGGTCTCGGCCAACGACCCCGAGAAGATGTTCGCCGAGGTGGTCAAACTGCTGGGCACGCTCGAGCACGCCGGGATGAAGGCGCTGGCGAAGGTCTACCTCGACGATGCGGCGCTGATGGCGGCGTTCAAGCAGGCGCCCGCGGCCAAGTCGATGCACCACGCCTATATCGGCGGGCTGCTGGAGCACACGCTGAACCTGCTGCGCCTCGCCGACGCGGTCTGCCCGCTCTACCCCAAGATCAACCGCGACATCGTGATGATGGGGCTCTTCCTGCACGACCTGGGCAAGACGCGCGAGCTGGTGTGGGACCGGGCCTTCAGCTACAGCGACCGCGGCGAGTTGATCGGGCACTTGGTCGAGGGCGCGATCATGCTGCACGACCGTTCGCAGCAGGTGATGCGCACCGCCGGCATCCGGCTGCCCAAGTACGCCGTAACGGTGCTGCAGCACATCATCATCAGCCACCACGACAAGCCCGAGTTCGGTGCCGCGAAGGTGCCTTCAACGCCGGAGGCGATCCTGGTGGCGATGCTGGACAACCTCGACGCAAAGACGTTTATCTCGCTGGCGGCGACGCGGCCTGAGCGCGAGGCGCCGGTGGGGAACCTGGGTGGGAACTTCACCGAGAAGCAGTGGGCGCTGGACACCAAGCTGTTCAAGCCCGACCCGCTGAAGGAGTAACGGCCATGAGCGAGGGCGAATCGATCTCCGTTGACTTTGGCAAGTCGATGCCCCTGTTCCCGCTGGCGCAGGTGACGCTGATGCCCCACGCGGTGCTGCCGGTGCACATCTTCGAGAAGCGATACCGGGCGCTGACACGCGACGTGCTGGAAGGGAGCGGCCAGCTGGCGCTGGCGGTCTACGCCGACACGTCGTGGCAGGACCACGACGAGCCCGGCGCTTCGCCTCCTCCCGCCGTGAGGCCCGCTGTGTGCGTAGGACAGGTGGTTCAGCACCACCGCCTCGACGACGGGCGGTACAACCTGCTCCTGCAGGGCGTGTGCCGCGCCCAGGTCGTGCAAGAAGTAGACCCACAGGAACACGGCAAGCCCTACAGGCTGGCCTACCTGCGACCAGTCGGCGTGGACACCGAAGAAGACACGATGTCATCTGAACGGTCGAGGCTGACGGCCCTGTTCG
>JAUXUZ010000409.1 GCA_030680655.1 Phycisphaerales bacterium | reverse complement strand
GAACTGCTCGCCGCAGCGGGTGAGGGTGTTGATCACCAGCGGTCCCTGGAGGTTGCCGGTGAGGGCGTTGTCGATCTTGTTGACGATGACGAAGACCTGTGCATCGCTGAGTGCGGGGAGCTTCATGGCCTCCATCTGCTCCTGGCGGATGGGCACGCTGAACTCGGGTACGAAGAAGTTGGGGTCGGTGACCACGAAGGCGAGAGCGGGGTCGTCGCACGACTGGAGCCAGAAGAAGCAGGCGTCGTCGGCGGGCTCGAGGAGGCAGAAGCGCGTCTGCTCGGGGAAGCCGAGCAGGCCCTTGGGGAAGGTGATGACGCGGTCCTGATCGATGCTGACGGTGCCGAATCGTGAGGTCTTGACGTCCATGTTGCGCTCCGAGTGAATGAAGGGCTCAGCCTTGTTTGCGCCCCCGGCGACTCCCGCCGGGCGACATCCTGTCGTTGCCGTGGCGACCGAGCCACGGCGGGGAAACCTGTCCCGGCGGTTGTGCCGGGTGTTGAAGCGACGGCCTGAGGGCTATCTCAGGAAGTCAAAGAGTGTTCTGCCCTGGGTTGCGCCGATGGTCTGGAGTGTGGCCTGCAACTGGGTGGAGAGGTTGAAGAGGCGGATGGAGGCGTCTGCGAAGTCGGTGTCCTGGAGGTTTGAGAGGAGTCTCTTGTCGAGCAGGTCGTTGTCTTCGAGTCTTTGCATGTGCTCGCCGAGGCGTTTGCTGCGCGCACCGACGATGGACTGGGCGGAGAAGAGGCGGTCCTGTGCCGCCTGCAGGTTCTCTCCCGCAAGACTGATGCCAGCCGTGTTGTTGGTCAAAAGGGCGTCGCGGAGCTCGACCAGGTGGGTGAAGAGGTTGTTGACCCGGATGCCGGAGCGGTCCTGGCCGACGAACTCGCCGGTGGTGGGTTCGAGCGTGAGGTTCAGCATGCCCAGCTGCTCGGCTGCGGCGGAGTTGTTGAGCGTCTCAACCTTGAGGTTGCCTGCGAGGGGCGAGAAGAGCGCGATGCCGTTGGGACCGGAGGAGATCCGGGCGTCGAAGTCGCCGGCGGCGAGGGCCGGCTGGGCGGGGTCGTTCTGGGTGCCGATCTGCGAGGTGAACTCGGCGTTGATGCGGGCCAGCAGCGTGGAGGTATCGACCATGTCCTGCGGGCGCAGGTCAACGTCGAACCACTGGCCGTTGCCGAGGGTGATCTGGAAGTCGCGGCTGAGGCGGCGGGAGTAGGCGCCGGTGGTGGGGTCGTTGCGTGCATCGACGATCGAGACGCCGCGCCCGTTGTTGAACACCGAGAGAGGGGTGTCTGAGGCGAGCGTCCGGAGGCCGAGTTGCTGGGCGGTGTTGAAGCCGCCGGCGATGTCCTCGACAGAGAGGGTGCGGCCGGCGAGCTCGCTGGTGATGTCGAGCGCTGTGCCCGCGGCGTTGATCTCGACGCGGACGCCTGGCGCGGCCACCTGGATGGCGTTGCTCAGATCGCCGATCGTGTTGACGCTTGCGAGGTTGATGTCTGTGGATGTGCCCGTTCCGTCGGGGCGGCGGAGGCGGATGCGGATCGAGTCAAGGGGTGTGGAGATGCCCGGCAGGGTCCAGATCGGCGTGTCGAGGGTGAGGCGTGG
This sequence comes from Phycisphaerales bacterium, assembly GCA_030680655.1. Taxonomy (GTDB): domain Bacteria; phylum Planctomycetota; class Phycisphaerae; order Phycisphaerales; family UBA1924; genus JAJTGZ01. Next base: position 1,921 of record JAUXUZ010000409.1, on the reverse strand, counting down.
GTCTAGTGCGGCCCCGGTGGTTGAGGCGGGCGTGAACGTGGCCTGCGTGAGGCCGAGATCGGTCGCGGTGTAGCTGGTGGGGGCATCGATGAACGCGAGCGTGCCGCCGGCGACGGTGTCGATCGAGATCGACTCGCCGCTGGTTGAGATTCCCCCCGGGCCGAGGATGGTGACGGCGTTGTCTGTCTCGTACTGGGTGATCGCGGCGGCGAGCATCGCGCTGACCTCACCGATGGTGGTGGCACCGGTGGTGTCAACGGTCGCGGCGGGCCCGCCGTTGAAGTTGAACTGGAAGGAGCCGGTGGCAGCGCCCAGGCCGCGGGCGCCGCGGAGGTCGCTCAGACGCGTCGAAGCTGTGAGGGAGGGGTTGAGGCTCAGCGTGCCCCGCTGGCGGGAGGACGTTTCGCCCAGGGCGGTGTCGCCGCCGAGGGTGAGGGGGATGCGGTCGGCGACGCCCAGGTCGGTGAGCAGGCCCGAGCCGCGGGCGGTGTAGCGGTAAGCCCCGTCCTGGGTGACGGTTACGGGCGGTGAGGACGGGTTGCTGCCGCCGAAGAGGAAGAGCCCCTGCGACTCGTAGTTGGTGTTGGTCAGGAGCGTGCTGAGGAGTGAGTCGATGGTTGAGGCCATGGCGGAGCGCTGGCTCGAGTCGCCGAGGTTGAGCTGTCCGGAGGTTGTCGTGAGCGCCTCGCCAACGAGTGCGCCGGTGCTGCCGAGCGGCCCGTCTGCGGAGTCGAGGATGCCCAGCACGCTCTGGGCGAACTGGAGGTTCTGGCGGTGGATGACGGTGCGGTGTGCGCGGTCGTTGATCGAGAGGATGGACGAGGCGCGGACGGGATCGTCGCTGGCGCGGCTGATCGTCCGGCCCGTCGAGAGGGCGTTCTGGGTGTTGAGCAGGGCGGTGCTGGTGCGTCCGAGGCTGCCGAGCGCAATTCTCGACGCCAGGAACGACGGGACACGCGCAAGATTTGACGGGAGCATGCTCATGGGCGGTGTTGAGGGATCAGAGAGCAAACGTCAGACCAATTGCAAGAGGGTCTGGGTGATGTCCTGGAGGACGCTGACGTAGCGGGCGCTGGCCTGGTACATGGTCTGGTACTGGACGAGGTTGATGGCCTCTTCGTCGAGGTTGACGCCGGTGAGCGACATCATCTGGCTGTCGAGGGCGTCCTTGACTGTGGCGGTTGCGTGGTACTGGGTGAGGGCGGTGTTTGTTGAGGCGGAGATGCTCTGGTTTGCCGCGTCCCAGAAGCCGGCGAGGGTGGTTCCGCCCAGGGCCGCGCTGACCTTGTCGCGGAGGGCGACGATGCCCATGGCTACGCCGTTCCCGTTGGTGGTGTTGCCCTCGAGGGTGGAGACGTTGAGGAGGCTGACGTCGGCGGCGAGGGCGGCGTTGATGCCGATGTCCTGCGCGTTTGAACCGGTGAAGTAGGAGTTGACGCCCATTGCTGCGAGCGCGCCGGAGGTGTCGTCAACGAAGCTGATGGTCGAGCCGGCGGCGGCGGTGACCTGGAGCTTGCCGTTGACGTCGATGCTGGCGGTGATGTTGGGGATGGCGTTGAGGGCGGCGGCGATGGCGGCGGGGGAGGTGTCGTCACCGAACCCGGCGGTGTTGGCGTTGTTGAGGCCGTCGAGGTCGATGGGGATGGTGGTGCGCTGGTGCGAGCCGTTGGTGACGACGTCAACGACGATCTGGCCGCTGGTGGGTCGGAAGGGGAGCCCGTTGAAGGTGGTGTTGGCGGGGTTGTTGAAGGAGAGGCTGGGGTTGGTGACGGAGCGGTCGGCGGTGTAGGAAGTGTGGGGGGTGTTGCTGACGCTGTAGGCGCGGTTGGTCTGGTAGATGACCTGGGCCGCGAGGGTGTCGATCTTGTTGATGATGGCCTGGTAGCCGGTGCGCTGGGCGGAGAGGAGTGCGCCGATGCGT
>JAUXUZ010000407.1 GCA_030680655.1 Phycisphaerales bacterium | reverse complement strand
CGCGGCATACCGTCGGCGAGCGTGACCGTCATCCCCGATCAGCCAATCCGGCTCGAGATGGCCGCGGCTCCGGCCCGGCTGATCACCGCGGCAATGGCTCTGGCAAAGCCAGGGGTCGGCACGGTCGTCGCCGTTACGGGTCCGGTGGGGGCCGGAAAGTCCACGCTCGCGCGGACGCTTTCAGGGTGCGTGCTGAGCACCGACGACTACCTGCCTGACTACGACCTGCTCCCTTATCAGGAGCGTGACCTGCCTGAGCGGATGGACGCAGCCCTGCTGCTGGAGAACCTCGGCGATCTGAGGAACGGCCGCTCGGCGCGGGTCCCGGTCTGGTCGTTCCAGTCCCACCGGCGCGAGGGGTACCGCGAGGTGGCTCCCGAGGCATTGATTGTGTGCGAGGGCATCCACGCGCTGTTCGCCCCGCTCGCCCGCGCGGCGGATATTCGGGTCTTTGTTGATGCCGCACCCCAGACGCGCTGGTGCCGATGGGAGCGTCTCGAAGCATCGGGCGAACGCGGCTGGGGTGTTGAGCGAGCCCGCGCGTTCTTTCACGAGGTGGCCGAGCCCACCTACGCGGCGCGCGCGGACCAGTACCGCGCAGCCGCCCATTTCCTTGTCGTGAACGAGTGAAGCCCGGCCTATTTCCCCGGCACAAAGCACGACCTGCAGCGCGGCTCGTAGCTCTCCGCTCCTCCAACAACAATCCGCTCGCTCGACTCGATCAGCCGCTGAGAATGCACGGCCGCCGCGCCGCACCGGGCGCACGGACAGGTGAGCTTCACGACCGTGTCCGCCTCGCACAGCAGACGCGGGAATGGGTCGAACGGCTCGCCGCGGTGGTCGCGCTCCAGTCCGGCGACAACCACGCTGTGCCCGGCGTTGATGAGCCCGAGAACCGGCTCAAGCAGCGGCGAACCAAAGAAGTGGGCCTCGTCGATGAGGACGAGTTCGGCGCCAAGCCCATCGAGCAGGATTCGGGAAGGGGACTCAACCGCCGTCGCCGCGATCGACTTGCCAGCGTGGGTGACGACCGCGCTCGGGTCGTAGCGGATATCCCGTTGAGGTTTGAACGCGCGGACGCGGAGATTCGCCAGCGCCGCGGCCTCGTAGCGCCTGATCAGCTCGCTCGTTTTGCCGGCGAACATCGGGCCGCAGATCACCGTGAGGTCGGCCCGAGCGGGGAATGATGTGGGCATGGGCGCAGCATACAGCAGTCGACGAACGGCCTGCCGCAGACTGGAATAGCCCTGCACGGATTCGAACCGTGGACCAAGGGATTATGAGTCCCCTGCTCTAACCGCTGAGCTACAGGGCCGCGCGGGGTGATTATGGCAGGGGTAGAGCGGCCGTGTCGGGAACCAGGGCGGGGCAAAGCGCGGGCTGGCCGCTGGGCCGGACCGCGCACGAAGGACGTTCAGACGCAGCCACCAAAGTACAGATCGACGAAGGCGATGAAGTCGTTGTTGTCGAGCGTGTTGTCCGGTCCGTGCAG
>JAUXUZ010000447.1 GCA_030680655.1 Phycisphaerales bacterium | reverse complement strand
GTTTGTTCACCCGCACCGACCATCGGAGCACTCCATCCGCACAGCCAGCTGCGCTAGCCGCCGGTTCAGCCCTTGGTCGCGACGAGCGTCTTGGGGTCAAAGTGCCACGTGCCACCCTCCCAGAGGCTCCGTGTCGCCAATGCGCAGATCGTGACGACCTTCAGGCCCATCGCCGTATCAGATGGCGGGTGCGAGCGGTCGCGGATGCAGCTGAGCCAGTTGAAGCGGTGCTGGTCCTGATCGTCGCCGATGTTCTCGATCTTGGGGCGCTGCTCCTCGGCCTCCTCCGCGTAGGGCTTCTGCGGGATGAACCGGACCGAACCGTCGTTCACCTCGATGTTCCCCTTCGGCCCGCGGATGAGCGGCGTCAGCCCCGTGTCGTTGTTGGTTGCGCCCATCACCACCATCTGGAAGCCCGTCTCGAACTCCACCAGCAGGTTGACGGTGTCGTGGTTCTCCATCTGCTTGTCGATGATGTGCGCTCCGCTGGCGGTGACGCGGATCGGCCACCCCTGGTTGGCGGCCATCATCATCGGCGTCATCACGTGCACCAGCAGGTCGCCGATGATGCCCGTGCTGAACTTGCGGTAGCGGCGCCACCGGTTGAGAATGTACGGATCGAACGCCGTCTCACCGGCCGGCCCGCACCACGCCTCCCAGTCAACATCCTTGCCCGCCTTCCAGTTGGGATCGACCTGGTAGTAGTTCCACTCGCCCTTGGGCGTGTTGCGGCAGTAGCTCGTCTGCCCGCAGGTGGGCTGGCCGATGAGCCCCTTCTTGATCATCTCCGTCGCCTTGAGGTACGACGGCAGGGCCATCTTCTGCGTGCCGATCTGGCAGATCAGCTCCGGGTTCGCGTTGGCCGCGTTGTGCATCGCCACCGCCGCCTCAAAGCCGAGCGTCATCGGCTTCTCGCAGTAGACATCCTTGCCCGCCATCAGCGCATCGATGGCCTGCTGGTGGTGCCAGTGCTCGGGGCTGGCGATCAGCACCGCGTGCAGGTCGGGACGCTCGAGCATCTGCCGGTAATCGGCGTACGCCTGCACATCCACGCCCTTCTGCCACTTCTCGGTCAGGTTCTTGTAGGCGCTGTTGAGGTTCCGCGGCCACGGGTCGGCGATCGCGATGACCTCAACGTTCGCGCCGCGGTTGCGGCTCAGGTTCGGGAAGGCCGCGCAGTGCCCCTGCCCCATCCCGCCGACGCCGATCACACCCATGCGGATCGTCTCGCCATCCTTCAGCGGTGTGCGGGGCTTCGCCTTGCCCGCGGGCTGGCGGTTCTCGTAGCGGATAGACCGCGAGCTGGCGGCGGCCGAGCCGGCCAACGCGCCAAGGGCCGCCGTCGCGGCCGCGGCCTGCAGGAACTGACGACGCGTCGCTTCGGAGAAGCGGCTGGATGAGGGGGTGGGGTTGCTCATTTGGAACCTTTCGAGATCGGGTGATGGGCAACCGCCGCGCTCGAGCGCCTCCGCTGCCCTGGCCACGAATCCTAACGCAACGACGAGGCAACTGCAAGCCCTCGCGCCCCGCGAGCAGGTGCGACTTCCCGCCGCACGCCCCGGCCGCCACCGCCCCTTACTCCGTCTTCGGCGCGGGCGGATTCCGGAAGAGCACGACAAAGATCACCAGGATCACCGCGGCAAAGACCGCCGGCACCTGCCAGACCGCGCGCCAGTCGGTCACACCCGCCACGGTGTAGTGGTCCTTGAGCCGGCCGATCACCTGGTTGCCGATGAGCATGCCCACACCCTGCGTCAGCAGCACGAGGAACCCCTGCGCCTGCCCGCGGATCGCCGGGCCCGCCGCGCGCTCGACGTAGATCTGACCCGTCACGAAGAAGAAGTCGTAGCAGATGCCGTGGAGGATGATCCCGCCCAGCACCATCCACTTGAGGTCCTCGCTCGGCCCCGCACTTCCCCACGCCCCGGCGAAGAGCCCGTAGCGCACCACCCACGCCAGCATGCCGATCGCCAGCATCCACTTCACACCCAGCCGCGCGAAGAAGAGCGGCATCACGACCATGAAGGCGATCTCGCTCATCTGCCCGAAGGTCATCTTGAACGGCACGTTCTCGATCCCCGAAGCCCCGACGTACACGCCCGCCAGCGAGTAGTACGCCGCCAGCGGGATGCAGATCAGCAGCGAGCAGACCGCGAACACGGCGAACGAGCGGTCCTTGAAGAGCCGCAGCGAGTCGATGCCGATGATCGAGCCGACGCTGAAGGGCTTCCCCTTCGCCGGCGGCGGCGTGCTGGGCAGGAAGAACGAGAAGAGCCCAAGCAGGATGCCGCTCGCGCCCGCGATATAGAAGAACTGCGGCGAGGCGTTTCGTGCGGCCTCCGTCGCCGCCACCGCATCCGCCGCCGTCATCGTCCCCGTTGGCGCCACATCCGCGATGAACTGCTTCGCCGCAAAGCCGACGATCAGCCCCGCCACGATCCACCCGATGGTCCCCCACACGCGCACGATGGGGAACTGCTTCTCCGGGTTGCTCATGCAATTGAACGCCACCGTGTTGCTCAGCCCAAGCGTGGGCATGTAGCAGAGCATGTGCGCCAGCAGCACGACGAAGAACAGCACCGGCTTCTCGGGCGACTGCATCGCCGCCCAAGGCGCGAACATCAGCAGCACCCCGCCGATCGTGTGCAGGTACCCCATCAGCCGCTGGCTGGCGAAGAAGCGGTCGGCGACGATCCCCAGGAAGAACGGCGCGATGATCGCCGCGATCGGCGCCGTCGAGTACGCGTGTCCGATCCACGTCCCCACCTCCGACCCGCCCATCCCGCGGGAGGCCATGAACGGCCCCAGCGTCACGAACCACGCGCCCCACAGGAAGAACTGCAGGAACA
>JAUXUZ010000389.1 GCA_030680655.1 Phycisphaerales bacterium | reverse complement strand
TCGCCGAAGCGGCCAAGGCCGCGTGGGAGAACGCCGAACCGCGCCTGCCCGTCAGGGGCACAGGCGAGCCCCGAGCGGCCATGCTGCGGATGCTGCGCCAGGACCTGCTGATCTCGCTTGAACTCAGCGGCCCGCTGATGCGGATCAACGCCAACGCCTACGGCGACTTCGACGCGACTCTGCAGCCGGGGCTCGACGGCCTGCTCGCCGCGCTGGGTGACCACGTCGGGGCCGTCTTTCCCGGCACCGCGGCCAGCGGCAACATCATGCCCAGCGAGGCGGCGAGACGGTCGGTCGGCATCGTCGCCGCGATCGCACGCGGCGATGCCGGCGGCGGTGCAACGGTGGTGCTGACCGAGCCGGCCGAGCTAGAGAAGAAGCAGGGCATCACGCTCTACCGGTTCCGCACAACCCACGTCGCCCAGTGGCGTGCCGACAAGGGGCCGGAGCTTCTCTACCGCGGCCAGAAACTGGTCCTGCAGAGTGACGTTGACCAGGTCGCCGAACTCTGGCACACGGCCGATCGATTGGCCGGGCACTTGGCAAACCGGACGGGCGGATGGATGGAGCAGACGGTGTCGCTCGCGACGGGTGCCACCGAGACGCCCGACGAACCGGCCTTCTCGGTCGCCGTCGCCAAGGTCGCCCTGGACCGCTATCTGGCGGCGCGTGGGAACGATGCCATCGCCGATTCGGTCCGGGCACGCCTGCCGCGGTGGGAGTCGGCCCTCGCCACACGCGCACAACTCGTCGAGTCTCCGACGGTCGATGCCGGCGCATTGCTGGCAGGCAGTCCGATCACGACGGCGGCAGCGGCTCGCCTGCACGCGTCGGTCGCCGCTGCGGACCCACTGAGCGAGCACTCGATCATCGCGTTCGCGCTGGTTTCCACCTCGTCGGCGCCCGGCCTCTGGCCCGAAGCCGCGGCCGACGGGAGGAGCCTGACGCGGCGGGTCTTCTCACGGTGCACGCCCGGCACCCTCGGCTCGCACATGCCATGGATCGGCTGGGCCGAGCTCGACGCTCGCTCACGCGACAAGGTTGAGGACCTGCCCTCCGCGCCCGCCCTGCGCGAGATGCGGAACCTCATCTGGAAGCACCAGTTTCAAGCCGTCGATGCCGGGCCCGACGGCCAGGACATGGTGGGCGGCATCGTCGTGCCCGGGAGCAACCGGCCGCTGCCGACGTGGCAGACCGCGCGGCTGGTCGCGTTCCTGGGGACAATGCTCGGCGAACCGGCGCTCACCAGCAAGCAAGAGCGCGGCGCCGAGGTCGTCAAGCTGCTTGGCGCCGCTCGGTACCTGCGGCAACTGCAGGTTGACGACTCGCTCGGCTGGCTCTGCAACGACGCGACGATGGCCAAGGGTGGCCTCAGAAACGCGACGTGGGACCAGCGCACGCAGGCCGACGGGACCGCGATGGGCCTGCTGGCCGTGCTTGAGATCATCAAAGGGATCGAGAAAGCCAGCGCCGACTGACCGCCCCTTCCAGCCCCCCCACCGCCGCCTGCGAGCCCGCACCGCTCACCCGGCGCGCCCAGGTTCGCAGCCGGGGCTCAGGGCACAAAAACAGGGCCGCTTTGAGCGCGGAATTGCGCCTCAAAAGCAGGAATCCGCAGCCCGGTTTCCCTATCATTTCTCCTGTGAAAGACGGCTCGAAACCTGCCGGGCACGGAGGCCTTGGAATGCCGACTTTTGATGCGAAGAAGACGGGTCGAGAGGGGTCTGAATTGGAAAGCAAAATGGTCAGCGGCGGAACGACACCAGACTCAGCAGACGGCATCAACAAGGACCTTGCCGGCAACGCCAGCGGCGGATCCGGCGGCGGTGGCGGGGCGGACGTTGGCTCAAGCGGCGGCGGTGGCGGCGAGGAGAACATCCACGACCTCCGCATCGAGCGCGAGCTCTCCGAGTCGTACCTCACCTACGCCATGAGCACGATCATGGACCGGGCCCTGCCCGACGTGCGCGACGGGCTCAAGCCCTCGCAGCGGCGGCTGCTGTACGGCCTGCACGAGCTCCGGCTCACGCCGGGCAAGAAGCACCTCAAGTGCGCCAAGATCGTCGGCGAGGTGATGGGCAACTTCCATCCCCACGGTGACAGCGCGCTCTACGGCACGCTGGTGGGCATGGGGCAGGACTGGAAAAGCCGCGTGGTCTTCGTTGACCCGCAGGGCAACTTCGGCTCCATCGCACCCGACCCGGCGGCCGCCATGCGGTACACAGAGGCACGCATGGCCCCCGCGGCGGTCGACATGCTCGCCGACCTTGAGTACCACGCGGTGGAGATGCAGCCGAACTACGACGACACCCGCATGGAGCCGACGGTGCTCCCCGCCCGTTTCCCCAACCTGATGGTCAACGGTGGCGTCGGCATCGCGGTGGGCATGGCGACCAACCTCGCCCCCAACAACCCCGTTGAAGTGCTCGACGCGATCGTCCGCACCGTTGACAACCCCGAGATCTCGCTGGGCGAGCTGATGTCCGACGTCAACGACGCCGAAGGCCGCACGGTTCGCCGCGGCATGAAGGGCCCTGACTTTCCAACCGGTGGCACGATCCTGGGGCGGCGCGGAATCGTTGACGCCTACGACACCGGGCGCGGGCGCATCACGCTCCGCGGGCGTGTGCGCGTCGAGCCGATGGAGGGCACGAAGGACCGCCAGCAACTCGTCATCGAGCAGATCCCCTACAACCTCGGGCTCGACAACCTGATCGAGAAGATCAAGATCGCCATCGACGAGGACAAGATCACCGACATCTCCGACGCCCGCAACGAGAGCAACGCCAAGAGCCCCGTCCGCGTGGTGATCGAACTGAAGAAGGGCGCCGACGCCGGCGTCGTCGAGAAGCAGCTGTGCGAGTACACGCCGCTGCAGCAGAGCTTCAGCGTCCAGAGCATCGCGCTGGTCAACCGTCAGCCGCGCACCCTGAGCCTGCGCGAGATGATCCGCTACTACATCGACCACCGCGTCGACGTGATCCGCCGTCGCACGGCGTGGCTGCTGGGCGAGGCCCGCAAGCGCGCCCACGTGCTCGAGGGCATGATCTACGCCGTCTGCGATATCGACGAGGTGATCAAGATCATCCGATCGAGCCGCACCCGCGCCGAGGCGATCGAGCGCCTCATGGAGAAACGCTTCGCGATCTCCGCCGGGCACAAGTACGCCCCCCTCCTGCCCGCGCGTCTGATGACGCACGTGCGGTCGTTCGACGCCCTCGGCGGCGTGGCGCTCTCACGCATCCAGGCCGAGACGATCGGCAACATGCGCCTGATCCAGCTCGTCGGCCTCGAGGTCGAGAAGCTGACCAACGACTACCGCAACCTCGTCACCGAGATGGAGGGGTACGAGCGCATCCTCGCCACCCACCGCCTCGTGCTCGACATCATCAAGGCCGACTGCGACGCCATGCGCGCCAAGTTCACCGGTCCCACCGGACGCGGCGCACGCCTCACCGAGATCCAGGATGCCGCCGACGACGGGCTCGACATGGGGGCGCTGATCCCCGTGTCCGACGTCGCCGTCACCATCAGCCGCGCCGGGTACGCCAAGCGCGTGCCGCTGGACACCTACCGCCAGCAGGGGCGCGGCGGCAAGGGCGTCATCGGCGGCCGCAGCAAAGATGAGGACTACGTCGAGCACCTGTTCGTCGCCAGCACACACGACGACCTGCTCTGCTTCACCAACACCGGGCGCGTCTACAAGATCAAGGTGTACGAACTCCCGGAGATGGACCGCACGGCCAAGGGCCGGCCGATCGTCAACCTGATCGAGCTGAAGACCGGCGAGCGGGTCAAGGCGTTCCTCAACGTCAAAAACTTCGAGGAGGGAAGCCACTTCCTCACGTTCGCGACCGTGCGCGGCATCGTCAAACGCACCGCTCTCAAGGCCTACATGAACGTGAACAAAGGCGGCCTGATCGCCATCGACATCCGCGAGGGCGACGCGCTGCTCGACGTTGCGCTCACCTCCGGTGAGGACGACGTGCTGCTCGCTACCGCCGGCGGCAGCGCCATCCGGTTCATCGAGACCGACGCACGCGACATGGGACGCGGCGCCGGCGGCGTCAAGGGCATGAGCCTCGACGACGGCGACGAGATCGTCGGCCTGGTCACCGTGCCCATGGTCAAAGACAAAGAAGGCGACACCGTCACGCAAGACCCATCCCTCAGCCTGCTCACCATCACCCGCAACGGCTACGGCAAACGCACGGCCATCGACGAATACCGCGTCCAGCCCGAGACCGGCAAGGCCCGCAGCCAGAGCCGAGGCGGCAAGGGACGCAACGACATCAAGACCGAAGGACGCAACGGGCCGTCGGTGGCGGCCATGGGTGTCCTCGACGCCGACGGCGTCATGGTCATTACCAAGCAAGGCCAGATGGTCCGCATCGCGGCGAGTGAGATCAGCAAGATCGGCCGCGGCACCCAGGGCGTGAGGGTTGTTCGACTTGATGAGGGTGACGAAGTCGTCGCCGCCACGCGCATCGCCGCCGAGAGCAACGGCGAGGGCGAGACGCCGGCGTAACCGGCCCGGGGAAACCCCGGGGAGTCAAAGCCTTGGTGGCCGCATCACCCCTTAGGGTGGACATGCCGCTACGCTGCTCTGAGAGCGAAACAGCCGGTGTTCATGGGGTCCTGCCGGCAACAATTCCGCTGAAGAATCGTTACAATTGTGCCGTGCCAACCGATTGGTCCGACCAGATCGCGATCTCTGACCTGAGCGACGAGCCGCAGCTGTCTGAGGAGTTGTCCTCGATCATCGAGCGCCTCGAAGCCGAGGAGTCGCCCGCCAAGAGCGTGGTGCTGAACTTCACCAGCGTGACGTACATCTCGTCGTCGCACCTTGCCCAGTTGCTGCGCCTCCGCAAGGCGCTCGTCGAAGACAGCAAGGGCCTCGTGCTCTGCTCCGTCAGCGACAACATCTGGTCCGTCTTCCTGATGACCGGCCTCGACAGGGTCTTCAGGTTCGCCCCCGACCCGCTCACGGCCTTGGCAACGCTGCAGATGGAAGGCGAGTAGCCGATCCCGCGGCCTGTTCCGAGCGGCCAGAGAACCCGCCCTACCGTTGCCCAGTGAGCGAAACCAACGCCGTAGTCGAGCTGCGCGGTGTGCGCAAGACCTACTTCAAGCCCGACGGATCGGTGCTGGTCGAAGCCCTCCGTGGTGTGGACATCTCCATCCCCAGCGGGCAGTACGTCTCCATCATGGGCGCCTCGGGCTCGGGCAAGAGCACCATGATGAACGTGCTCGGATGCCTCGACCGCCCCACCAACGGCCGCTACCTGCTCGACGGCAAGGCCGTCGAGGCCATGGCCGACGACGAGCTCTCCGCCTACCGCGGCCGGAAGATCGGCTTCGTCTTCCAGGCCTTCAACCTGATCCCCGAGTTGACCGTCCGCGAGAACGTGGAGGTGCCGCTCTTCTACCAGGGCGTCCACCGCAACGAGCGCCGCGAGCGTGCGGAGAAGACGCTGGCGATGGTGGAACTCGACAACCGGATGGGCCATCGGCCCATGGAACTCTCAGGCGGCCAGCAGCAGCGTGCCGCGATCGCGCGGGCGCTGGTGACGGGCCCGGCGGTGCTGATGGCCGACGAACCGACGGGCAACCTCGACAGCAAGACCGGGCGTGCGGTGCTGCGTTTGTTTGAGAAGCTGCACGACGACGGGCGGACGATCATCATCGTGACCCACAGCGCGGAGGTCTCTCAACTGACCCAGCGCATCATCACCCTGCGCGACGGGCTGGTCGAGAGCGATATCCACCAGTCGGGCGCTCGCGTCGAGGCCGAGGTCACGCCCGCCGAAGAGTCGTGAGCCGGCTACGCCTACTTGGCGAGCTTCAGCAGGCCCTCTCGATCAAACTCCACCATGTCCCCCTCCTTCACGTTGAGCTTCTCCAGGCTCCCATCCTTGAGCTCAATGACAAAGTAGTAGGGGTAGCGGCTCGTGTACTGCTTGAGCCGCGAGTTGTAGGGGATGTTGTTGGGGTCCTTCGGTGCCCCCTCGCCCTTGGATGGGTCCCGCGGTGCCTCAGGCACCATCTCAAACATCGATACAACGCGCCCACCTTTGTCCACGTACAGAATGTCGATGGGGATCGGGCAGTCGCGCATCACAAAGCCGCCCATGCTCGGGTCACGGCGGTCTGGAAACACAAACAGCATCCCGCCGTTGGGCTCGATGCTCGTTCGTTCAGAGAGCCCGCGGAACCGGGTTGCGTCGTCGAGGGCTGTCTCAAGGTAGAAGCTCTGCCCCGCGATCTTGACCTTCGCGTTCGCGGCCGACACGCGGTCGTCGCATCCTGTCATCGTTGCGCACCCCGCAAGAACGATCGGCGTGGCAGCCACCAGCCATGGGCGTGAAGAGATCAAGCCTGCGAAAGGAGCCATGCATCATCCTTAGGTAAGAACTGCCTTGTGAACGCTCCGGCAAGGCGACCGAGCGAGAAGCCGTCGCGGAACTCTATCGCCGTCAGCGGCTCAAGACGGGGTGTCATGCCGCACCAGTGAGCGACCAGACCGACAACCGCCTCGGCCGGCACACCCTTGCCCCGGTAGTGCTCGACCCGGCTGTCGCCGTGCCGCTTCGCGAGCCGGCGACCGTCGGGGCCGACAACCAGCGGCACGTGGGAGTAGTTCGGAATCGCCGCGAACCCCAGCGCTTCATACAGCAGCGCCTGGCGCGCGGCAGAGTCGAGCAGGTCGTTGCCGCGCACGACCTCGGTAACGCCCTGACGAGCATCGTCAACGACCACCGCAAGCTGATACGACGGCACCCCGCGCTTGGTCCACAGCACAAAGTCACCGATCGACGCCGAGGGGTTGATCGCCTGCTCACCCGCCACTCGGTCGCAGAAGCGAACAACGCGGTCGGGCGTTGCGAATCGCCAGTTGGTTCCCGTGTCGACAAACCCCCCAACGGCGTCCCAGTCTCGCGGGCGGAGCGATGCTGGGAACCTCGACTCGCCCGAACCCTCCTGCGGCGCGCCCCCCGCGGCCTCGATCTCACCCCTGGACAGGTCGCTGGGGTAGGCGAGGCCTCGCTCCGCCAAGGTCCTCATCGCCCGCACGTACGGCGACAGATCGCCGCTCTGAAAGTGCGGCCCTTCGTCCCAGTCAATGCCCAGCCACCTGAGCGTGCCCACGATGTCATCGGCCGCCCCCCACTTCACGCGCGGGCCGTCAAGGTCCTCGATGCGGAGGATGATCCGTACGCCATTGGCTCGAGCAAACGCCCAATTGACGAGGAACGCGAAGGCGTTGCCCAGGTGCAGCGCCCCGGTCGGCGAAGGCGCAAGCCGCGTTGTGGAGGTTTGCGGTAGCACGGAGAAGGACGATACACTCACAACCTATGGCGAAGCGAGCAGCAAGGGCAACCGGGTCGGGCGGCAAGCACGAGTTCAAAGTGGCCCGTCTGGGCGAGACCCAGATCGCGATCGACCTTGAGCGACTCACCGAGTGGGCGCAGGTCGGTGACACCATCCAGCGGACCTACTCGTTCAAGGATTTCGTCGAGGCCATGCGGTTCGTCGACCGGGCGGCAGCAGCGGCCGAGGCCGTCCAGCACCACCCCGACATCCTCATCCGGTACAACCGCGTGACGATCACCCTCAGCACCCATGACGCGGGCGGGATCAGCCAGAAGGACATCGATATGGCCGGCGCAATGGACGCGATGGTCTAGGGTCGGCCTCTTGGCCAGATGAATTCCAAGCGGCCACACCCGCGGGCGCTCACCTCAGCGCGAGCGACTCAATCCGAACTTTGACCTCGGTATCGAGGCAGCCGGCGGCAGCGCAGGTCCGCGGGTTGAACACCCCTTCTGCACACGGAGGCGTCGTTGACAAACACTGCGCCACTGCCTGCGCACGGGCGTCGCTGCTGGGGAGCGACCCGGCCGGGCCCTCGAGCCCGACGACGAGTATCCGGGCCGCCTCGGGGTCGCAGGCGAGCGTCAGGCCGAGCCGCGTCAGTTCGTTCGCGGAAAGGGAAGTGATCGCCCGCCCCTTGAGCACATCCGTTGACCAGTTCACGCACGACAGCTTGCCAGCCCCATTCTGGTAGACCGCAAGAAGCAGTGACGAAGTCGGTGCAGCCGCAGGGTCGGGCGACTCCGGCCGCGGCGCCACGGCCGCAATCTCAACAGGGCTGCCCGGCGATGAACGGTCGCGCGAGCCGAAGAGCGCCAGCCCCGCCCCTGCGATCAGCACCGCGGCGGCGATCGCGAAGGGGATCAGCCGCGTTCGCCGCACCGCCGGCGCGGGGGTGCGCCCGTGCTCGAGCGCATTGAGCGCATCGGCATCGCGGAGCATCTGAAGGAGTCGTTCGTCGCTGATCATGGTTGCTCTGCCTGTTCTTTGCGCACCGAGGCCGGGCGCTCGGTGAAAAAGCGACGCTCGATGTGATCCCGTAGCGCATCAAGCGCTTCCCGCTTGCGCGCGTGGGCCGTGCTGGGCGCAACCGCCAGCGCCCTTGCCAGTTCGCGATCCGTCAGGCCCAAAGAAAGCAGCTGCAGAGCCTGCAACTGGCCAGCGGTGAGCCCGGGGGCCCCGTCGCGAAGCGCCCGCCGCAACTCGTCGATGACCTCCGCCTCTTCAATCGGATCGACCCGGGGCGCGGCCCCGGTGGCCCGCTCGGCAGCGATCGCCGGAGCGTGACTGGCAGAGGTCGCCCGCGAGCGTGCCCAATTCCGAAAGACGTTCTGACTGACCGCGTAGACGTACGTTGTCATCGCCGCCCGTTGAGGGTCGTACCGGCCGTCCCTTACGGCCTCCCAGACCGCCAGCCAGGTCCGCTGCGACAGGTCCTCTCCGGCGTGCGGGTCGGCTGTCAATTCGGTCAGCCTGCGCTTCACCCAGGCCGCGAGTGCGGCATGAGCGGCAGCGAACGCCTGTGGTGTGGAAGGGTGGTTCGTCAGAAGAAGCACGTAGTCGGAGGGATCGAGGGTTCGGGGATTGTTGCCCCCACATCGGCGTGCGCTCGACAGGTCCGGGAATTCGGCACATCCGCCGAGCGCACGTCGGCCCAGCGGCAAGAACCCCCTTGAAAGCCGACTACTGTTGGACCCTGCCAGAACCGATGTCGGGCGGGGGCGAGTCTCTGTCGGCAGGAACCAGAATTTCAGGAGCAGTCGATGGCCTTTGCAAAGACGAGCGTGGTGTGTGCGGCATGGTTGGTGCTGATGGCCGGTAGCGCCCTGGCGCAGCCACCGGCAAGCGATCCGGCCCCCGGCAAGCTGCCCGGCGGGATGGAGCCGATCAACGCGAAGCCGGCCCTTGAGAACACCAACCGGGGTGGCGCGTTCGAGTTTGTCACCATGGTGCACGACTGGGGCGCAATCAGCGACGAGGCACCCGTCAAGTTCTCGTTCCACTTCAAGAACACCAGCAACCAGACGGTCAAGATCGTCAACACCAAGACCAGCTGCGGCTGCGCGGTGGGCGCCCCGACAAAGCAGGTGCTGCCTCCGGGGGAGGAGGCGGCGATCGAGGTGACGTACGACCCCAAGGGCAAGCGCGGCCTGGAGCTGAAGACGATCACGCTCGAGACCGACTACACGCCATCGCCGAATGTTGAGCTTCACCTCAAGGCGCTCGTGCGCCCCCGGCTGATGGTCGAGCCGTCGAGCGTCTGGTTTGGAGACCTGAAGCTCCACGAGGGAAAGACCCAGGAGCTGAGCATCATGAGCCGCATGGAGGGCTTCCATGTGACGGGCTTCACGATGAACGACCCGCGCTTCAAGGTTGAGCAGCTCCCCGCGGACAAGGTCGAGATGGACGGTGCAACTGTTGACCGCGTGCGCTTCAAGACGTACTTCAACGACGACGCGAGCATCGGCACCTACAGCACCGGGCTGGTCATCACGACCAACGACCCGAAGAACCCCACCTACACCGTTTCTCTCGCCGGGCGCGTCGTGGGCGAGCTGATGCCCGTCCCCGAGCGCATGTTCGTGAGCATGAGCGCGGGCAAGCAGCCGTGGACGTCGGAGATCACCGTCAATTCCAGGACCGGAAGCGCCTTTGAGATCTACTCCGTCGAGCCGATCGATTGCCCCGCTGAGATGAAGGTCGTTCTCGACGTTCAGCCGGGTTCCCCTGCGCAGCCGGGCGTGCGGAACGTCTACCGGGTGAGGGCGAGCGGCCTGGCACCGGCCACCGTGACCGAAGTGCGCGGCTCGGTGCGCGTGCGGACGAACGTGAGCGGCATGGAGGAGTTCACCGTTCCGCTGATGGGCCTTTGGCGCGGGCCGATGGGCCCGACGCCCGGGATGGGCTCGCCGGTCATGGCGCCGAAAGTGCAGCCCGTGAAGCAGTAGACATGAACACCGTCACAAGGGCAATCCTGCAGGGGGCAACCATCGGCGTGCTCGCGCTGGTGGTTGGCACGCTCCATGCGTTCGTGCGCCCGGTGAACACCTGGGACAGCCAGAAGCCTGCGCTCCCCGCGCCGGTCCCTATCCCCGTCGCCAACGGCGGCGGTCAACCGACGCAGGTTCAACCGGCGACTACGGCGGTCACGCCAGCCACCGCGACCACGCCACCGGTCGCGCCCCACGACGAACGCATGGTCACCCTCGCCCGCTTCAAGGAACTATTGGCAGGCCCACTCCCGCTGCAGGTCGTCGATGCCCGGGAGCCCGCCGAGTTTGCCCAGGGACGCATCGGCGGCGCGTTGAACCTCCCCCCGGGTGAGTTCTACGGCAAGATCCCCGACGCCGTGCTCCAGCGCCTCAGCCGAGACCTCCCGATCGTCGTTTACTGTGGCGGAGGAAACTGCGACGCCTCGAAGATGGTCGCGATGCGCCTGAAAGACCTTGGATTCTCCCAGACGTACGTCTACGACGACGGCTTCACCGGCTGGACCCAGGCCGGAGAGGCGGTGGAGAAGTGAGCGGCACCAACGGCAAAGCATGCGTTCCCGGAGGCGGGGCGTGCGGGCTCAGCCTCTGCGGCGGCGTCCCGACCGTTGTGCGCCTTGTGCTGGGAGGGCTCTTTGTCCTCGCCGGGTACATGAAGCTCACCAACGGCGATTTCTCGTACGCATCGGTCAAGGCGTTTGACCTCGGGCTCAGCGAGCCCCTCCTCCAAGTGCTCGCGCGGGTGGTGCCATGGGCTGAGCTGCTCAGCGGGCTCCTGCTGGTGCTCGGACTCTGGGCACGCGGAGCGGCCGTGCTCATCATGGCGATGATGGGCGCATTTATCGTCGGCATCGCCTCGGTCATGCTGCGCGGGCTTGACGTCAAGTGCGGCTGCTTCGGGGCGCTCAAGCTCTTCTGCGGAGACGAGCCCATGGGTTGGTGCCACCTGATCCGCAACTCGGTGATGGCGGCGGCCGGGCTGCTGATCGTGCTCGCCGGCCCGGGGATCATGGCGGTGGACAATCGGCTGCGGTGTTGCGCGACCAAGGCCGATTGACCCTCTGACCGAACGCCGCGGTCATCCAGCCCGTGCATTTCGCTGGCCCCGAACCGGAACATGGTGTATGTTCTCCTGTCGCGTCCCGCCCCCGCCCTCCGCGGGGGTCGTTGATCGGAGTACTTGATGTCAAAGCTGTTCTCTTTGCTGGCGGCCTCGGCCGCGTGCGTCTTTCCGTGCATGAGTGGCCTGGCGGACATCGCCATTGGCAGCAGTTCCAACTTCAACAACTTCGACGCTGACCAGTGGTCAAACGGTGTGGTAACGACCGACCCGGTGATCATGCTCGGCGGTCCGGCCGGCCCGAGCGATCCTTACCTGCGCGTGACCAGCGACGGCTCCGGTGCCGGTGGCAAGCTCACGGTCTTCAACAACTCAAGCGAGTGGACGGGCCTGTGGCTCACCGCAGGGATCACGCGCATCGAGATGGACTTCCGGAACTTCGACCCGCAGAACCGCACGCTCTACATGCGCCTCGGATTCCTCACCTCGGCCGGCCAGGGCCAACCCGGCTGGTGCACAGATGCGTTCCTTGTGCCCGCCGACGGCCAGTGGCACCGCGCGGTCTTCACGATCACCCCGGCGACCATGACGCGCGTGGGCAACGCGTACGACTGGGAAACGGCGATGCAGTGGGTCACCCAGCTGAGGATCCTCCACTCGATCACGCCCTCGCCCGTTGGCACCAACTTCACATCCTCGGTCGGGATCGACAACATCATCGCGCTCCCGGTTCCGGGCACGCTCGCCGCGTTCTCGCCGGGCTGCCTGCTGCTGCTCCGCAAGCGACGGGAATAAAAAAGCCCGGGCTTGCACCCGGGCCTTGGTCGTTCAATCGGCTGAAAACACCGCGATCACACGCCCGACTTGGCGTTCTCTTTCTTGTACGTCTCGAGCGTGGCCTTGATCTCGCTCTTCATGTCGTCGTTCGCTTCGGCGTCATTGTCGCACGCCTTGACGGCCTTCTCCTGCAGCTCGATCGCCGTGGTGCGATCGCCCTTGTCCCAGTAGACCCGCGCAACCGTGTCGAGGATGGCGGCGTTCTCGCCCTTGGTCAGCTCGTTCGCTTTCACGGCAAACGCCATCGCGAAGTCGAGGTTGCGGTCCTTCGCCGGGACGTCGCCCGCGGGATCAACGATGCCCCAGGCGATCTGGTTGAGCATCTGGCTGTTCTCGCTGATCGACTTCTCGGCCAGCATCGCGTCCTTCATCGCATACGCGGCGGCGTAGTCGTTCTTGCCGTTGGCCAGGAGGTTGAACTTCTTGAGCAGGTGCATGCCCGCCCGCTCGGAGTCGATCTTGACAAGCTCGTCAAGCGCCGCGACGGCCTCGTCCCACTTCTCGGCACGCGCGGCCTTGTTGACCTTGGCGGTGAGCTCGGTGAACTTGCCGGCCGCGTCCTTGGCGGCCTTCTCCTTCGCGGCCGCGGCCTTCACGTCGTACGTGCCCGCAACAACCTCGTCGAGCACCTTGTCCATGGACATCGGGTGCCCCATCCAGGCGATCTTGCCTTCCTTGTCAACGATGAACGCGCTGGGGATGCCGTTGCGCCCCGCGGCCTTCATGAACGCGGTGTCCATCTCGGCGGCTTTGCCGTCAAAGGCCACCGTGTACGCCATCTTGTCGCCCTGATCGGCAACAAACTTCTTCACCTTGTCGAGCGTCTCGCTGTTGTACGGGCGCTCCCAGATGTTG
This sequence comes from Phycisphaerales bacterium, assembly GCA_030680655.1. GTDB lineage: Bacteria > Planctomycetota > Phycisphaerae > Phycisphaerales > UBA1924 > JAJTGZ01. The sequence continues at coordinate 1,622 of JAUXUZ010000389.1, read as the reverse complement.
GCGCCGATGAACGTCACCTTGTCCTTAAACTTGGCCTGCATCTCTGAGAGGTGCGGGAAGGCGGCCACGCACGGGCCACACCAGGTCGCCCAGAACTCGACGACGTAGACCTTGCCCTTCTCGTACGACTTGACGGGCTCGCCCTTCACCCACGCCTCAACACTGATCGCCGGCGCAGCATCGCCCACGGCGAGCACTTTCTTGTCCGCGGTTTCCTTCTTCGCCGGGGGCTGCTTCTCAGCCGTGGGAACGGGCTGGATCTGCTTGGGCGCGTCGGGGGCGGCTTCCTGAGCCCATACGGGGGCGGCGAGCAACGCGGCAGCGACGAGGGACAGTGGTGCGAGGTACTTCATGTTTGGCTCCAGTTTGAGGTTGGATCGGACAGGTCAATAGTACGGGGGTGAGGATCACCGGGTTTGGGGGTATCCCAAGGCCCGCGCGAACAGGAGCAACGGGCCACTAGGATCAGACGATGCCACAGGCCGACGAACCCGTCACTTCTCGCAAAGCGGAGTGCTCCCTTGGCGTTGGGCCAGCCCCAGCCACCCCTCCACCCGACCGCGGGCATATCGCCACAGAGCAGCGAAATCCTGCTTCGATGGCGCTGCACGGGCTTTCAGCCGGAGGCTGTATCGACTTGATCCTCGCTGAGGACCTGGCGGTAATGGCGGCCCTTCAGGCGGCCCGTGGGCAACTGGCGGCGTTGGTCGAGGCCATCGAGCCCAAGTTCACGCACCCGCAATCGGCGGGCCGCCTCATCTACCTAGGGGCCGGCACCAGCGGGCGCCTCGGTGTTCTCGATGCCAGCGAGACGCCGCCGACGTTCTGCGTAGGCACCGACCGAATCATCGGGATCATCGCCGGGGGCGACAGCGCCCTGCGCAAGAGCAGCGAGGGCATGGAAGACGATCCGCGCGGAGCAATGGGAGAGCTCCGCGCACTCGGGCTGAACGACCGCGACAGCGTGCTGGCGATCGCGGCCGGCGGAACAACGCCCTATGCCGTTGGCGGCCTGGAAGTGGCCAAGCACCTCGCGCCGGGGTGCCTGACAGGCCTGCTGACCTGCTCGCCGGTTGCCAAGCCCCCCCACTGCGATCACCTCATCGTGCTGCAGACCGGGCCCGAGGTGCTCACCGGCAGCACGCGGATGAAGGCCGGCAGCGCGACGAAGATGGCCTTGAACGCCATCAGCACCAGCCTCATGGTGCGCTCCGGGCGGGTCTACCAGAACCTGATGGTCGACCTGCGGGCCACCAACGCCAAGCTGCGAGACCGCGGTGCACGCGTCATTGCCACCGTAACGGGCCTGGGCCGAGACGAGTCGCTCGCACTCCTCGACAGAGCGGGCGGCCGGGCAAAGCTGGCCATTGCCATGCACAAGCTGGGGCTGGACGCGGATTCCGCCCAGCTCAAGCTCGACACCGTGCGTGGTCGGCTGGGGGACCTGCTCGACCGAGTGACGCCGGGCGGCTGAGCGGCTGGGCGATACGATGCCCCCGTGCCCCCCAAGAAACGCGAACTGCACGACGAGTACTTCCTGAGGGCCAAGGCCGAGGGGTACGCCGCGCGATCTGCGTACAAGCTGCAGGAGATCCAGGAGCGCCACCGGTTGCTCCGCCCTG
>JAUXUZ010000388.1 GCA_030680655.1 Phycisphaerales bacterium | reverse complement strand
GGCGGCGCGCGCCAGCCGGTGAGCGCCGCTTCGCAAAGAACGTACAGGGGCGGCCCGGCCCAGAGCACAACCAGAAAGAGCATCGCGAAGGAGACCGCGGCGGCGGGGCGGCTGACGCGGGTTGAGGCCCAGAGCCCAACGGCCGCCATCGCGACGGCGCTGCAGATGGCGATCGCGCTGGACCAGAGGATGAACGAGGTTTCAAGCCCACCGAACGTGCGGATGGCGAGGATGAGCGGGAGAGGCAGCACCGCCAGCAGGGCGAGGTTGATCATCCGCGCGGTGAAAAGGCCGCCGATGATGCGCCCGGGCGTGAGCGGGCTGGCGGCGATCACCGAGAGTGCGCGGGCCGCTCGTTCCTCGACGACCGCGCCGGCGGTGAGCAGCGGCGCAATCAGTGACAGCGTGACGAGCTGGCACCACGCCACGGTGGTGGCAACGGCCGCGGCGGTGTCCTGCAGCGACTGGATCCGTGCCGCGGCGGACCCGTAGCCGTTGCCGTAGTAAGCCGTTGGCATCGCGGCGAAGACGAGCGCGACGACAACGGTGGGGATCGCCAGCACGACAAAGCGAGCGGCGTACGCACCTTTCCGCCGGGCGCTGATCCGCATGTCGCGATGGAACACCGGCCCAAGGAGGAGCGGCAGCGGGCTGAACGAGCGCAGGAAACGCCGCGCCCTCCAAAGGCGCGGCGGGCGTGCCGGCACAAACGGCGGCGGGCCCGGCGGATCGGCCAGCGCGGGTTCGAGCGCGGCCTCGCTCACTGCAGCGCCCCTTTGGTGATGCGGAGGAAGACCTCCTCAAGGCGGACGGGCCGCGGCGTGAACGCGCCGATGCGGGCCCCGGCGTTCACCAGCCTCTCGATGAGAAAGTGGTGCGACCGGTGAGCCGGGTCAAACGTCGCCACAACCGCCCCGCCCTCCACCTCAACGCCCAGCAGCCGGTCGTCGCCGCGCAGGCAGTCCGCGGCGGCGGTGGCGTCGAGGGGGCCCGGCTCGAGCGTAATGGCGATGCGCTCGCCCACACCCGCCTTTCGGAACGCCTCGTCGAGCGTGCCGGCAAACAGGAGCGTGCCCCGTTCGATGATCCCGATCGACGAGGACATCTCCGCGAGCTCCGTCAGGATGTGCGAGCTGACCATGATGCACTTGCCCATGCGCTTGAGCTCAAGCAGCAGCTCGCGGAGCTCGATCCGTGCACGCGGGTCGAGCCCGCTGGCCGGTTCGTCGAGCAGGAGCACCGTTGGTTCGTGCAGGAGCACCCGGGCAACACCCAGGCGCTGCTGCATGCCGCGCGACAGCGAATCGACCATCGCGTGGCGCTTGTCGGTGAGGTCGGTGAGCTGCAGAACCGAGTCGATCACGGCACGCCGGCGCTTACGCCCGATGTCAAAGGCCGCGGCGAAGAACTGCAGGTACTCGTCAACCGTCAGGTCGTCGTACACGCCGAGGAAGTCGGGCATGTACCCAATCTTGTGCTTGACCAGGTCGAGCTGCGTGGCCACGTCGAGCCCGCAGACGTGGGCCTTGCCCGAGTCGGGCCGCACGAGCCCCGACAGGATCTTCATCGTCGTGCTCTTGCCGGCGCCGTTGGGCCCGATGAACCCGAACACTTCGCCCGGCCCGATCGACAGCGACAGGTCGTTGAGCGCCACCAGCGGGCCGTAGGTCTTTCGCAGTTTCTCGATGTGGATCATGGGGTGGCCGGTGGTGCGGGGTCGGTGAGGGGAACAGCGATCCGGTAGAGCAGCACGCCGCGGGACTGGTGGGGGACCGTGGTGGTGATGTCGGCGGGCCCGTCGAGCAGCAGGTGCACCACGGCGTAGTTGCCGGCGGCGGCGAGCGCGTCAAAGGCCGGCGTGCGGCGGCGGGTGCCGTCGAGCAAGAGGTACCTTGCGCCGCTGCCTGGGCGCGGCGTGTCGGCGGCGGAAACAGCGTGCGCGGCGTCGTCGGGCGCCGGTGGCGCGGCGCGCCAGCCGACCAGATCGGGCGAGGGCCGGCCGCTAACGACTAGACGCAGCGCACTGGCGGCTGCGGGTCCATCGCCCGTCGGTTGAAGGGACGCCCACCCAGCGGCGGTTTGCACAGCGCCGGAGCGGAGCACGGCCCTAACGGGCAGACCGGTGACCGTAAAGGTGCCGCGGTCACCCCCTTCAGCGAACGTCACGCGGGGGTGCCCCTTGACCATCCCGACATCCTGCAGGGTTCGCAGGGTCCACTGCCGCAGTTGAATCCCACCCGGCGGCGGGACCGACGCGGCCGACGAGCCGTCGAGCGCGCTGATGCGCTGCAGGAGCGGCAGCGGAACGGTCGAACGCTCGGACCGTCGCTCCGACTGATAGGCGTACACGCCCAGCACCGACACGCCCCGCCAATAGCCGTCGAGCCCCGGCACGGCGGGCGCGGGGCTCAAGGCGGGAGTGAGCGGGGCCGAAGCGCTGGTCGCGGCGAAGATCGACGTGACGCCGGAGCGCCACGCGGTGGTGGGTGCTCGCTCGAGCGCCGGGAGAGCGTCGATGACGACGGCGCGCCCGAGCGTGGTCGCTTCACGCCTCACCATGTTGGGCAGCGCCCACGCCACGAGACCGAACACGCTTACCCACGCGGCCGCCGTCATCCACGAACGGTGGCGTGACTTGAACCGGCCGAGCAAGATGTAATCGCCGGCGCTCACCGCCAGCGCCAGCAGCGCTGAGAGCGATACCAGCAGCGCGTAGACCCACACCGGGATTGGCGGGACGTCACAGAGCGCATCAACCGCGCTGACAAGAGCCGCGGCACCGATCGCTCCGTCACCGCTGGAGATCATGTAGCCGCTGTTCTCGCCAGGCCGCAAAGTGGACGCTTGGTCAGGCAGGATCGAGCGGAGGAGCGAGGCCCACAGTGGGGCCACGGCCGCGTCGGAATAGTCGGCGCATGCGAGCGATGGGTCGAACGCCACAACCGTCGCCAGTCCTCCGCCGAAGGGCCCAGAAGCGATAAGCGCTCCTCCCCCCTCCAGCGGCTGCTCCAACGACCACCCGCGAAGCGTCGCCTGGCCGCTGACGGTCACCGTGCGAGCGGGGACTGCCTCGGCGACGCTCCAGTTCTCGTCGAGAAGATCGGCGAGCCCGGCTGGCGGCTTCACCGGCCTCGCATCGCTCAGGCCGACCCCCGGTGGCACAAACCGCCGCCACGTTCCCCCCGGCGCATCGGCGACGATCACGATCCGGCCGCCCCCCGACACCCAGGCGGCGAGCGCATCGAGCGACGCGGCAGGGAGCGTGTCGAGCGAACTGAGACGCGCGACCAGCACGTTCAAGCCGTCGAAGCACGCCCAGCTGGTGCCGATATCGCCAGGCCGCAGCGCCACCAGCGCGGCGTGTTCCAGTCCACCGCTCCAGTTGCTGACGGCCCTGGCCTTCCACTCGGTGATGGCGCTCTCGCTCAGCCGCACGCCGAACGTGCCGACGACCAGTGCTCCCGTTTCGAGGGGTTGGTCGAGGCTCAACTCGTCTTTGCGCGGCGCACGCGCGAAGGTGACGCTGCTTGTGCGGCGGCCGCCGGACAACTCGACCGTGATCCGGTCAACAAACCGCGGGGGGCAGACCAGCAGAGGCACGGTAATCGTGCGCCCCGGCGTGGTCGTCACGGGCGTCAACATCACGGCCCGCTGGGTCGGGTCCTGCTCGTAGGTTGCGCGCAGGGTGAGCGACTGCGCCTCGTCTCCCGGTTGGATCGTGACCCAGAGGGGCGCCCACCGCTCAGATGGCACGAGGCCGTCGTAGCCCACCTTCACACCCGCGATCCGGGCTTCATCGGCGTGCGCGTGCGGAATGAGCAGGCAGAGCAGCGCAAGCAGCCACGCGACGGCCGCGCGGAGGGGCACGTTACACCACCACCTTGCGGTTGTAGACGAACCACTCGATCAGTACGAACGCGAGCGCCAGCAGCAGGAACCACGGCCAGAGCCGGCGCGTACCCGCCTGCAATTGGCCCGTCGAGATGTTGGATGGCATCAGCGACTTGAGATCATCGGCCTTGACGGCGGCAACCTCAGACTCGTACGGGTCGAGCAGGTTCGCGGTGACGATTCGACGCACGCGGCCTTCCGCCAGCGTGTCGGTGCCGCCGGCGGCGCCCTCCCAGCTGATGGTGTAAATGCCGACTTTCGGCAGCGGCCCGTACACGACGCGACCTTCGGCGCTCACCAAGAGGTCCTTGCGTGACGAATCGGGCAGGCCGACGCGAGCGTTCGCTGCGCCCGGCGGCAGGGTCTGCTCGACGGTCTGGCCGGGGCGAAGCACCAGCGCGCCGGTCTCGCCGCTGCTGGAGCCGAGGTAGGTCAGGCCCTGCGCGGTGTAGAGGACAAACCCGGCATCGAACGGCCAGTTGCTGTTGAGCGTGTCGAAGGTGACGATCAGGGCGCGGGTGCCGACATCGGTCGCTTCAACGATCAGCGGCCCGCTGATCCCTTCCGCCAGCGACCGCACGCCCGAGCGCGGCGGGATGCTGCACTTGCGCGAGGGATTGACTGTGAGACCGTCGAACGAGATGTTCCGCAGCGCCGGGTGGCCGCGGTCATAGTTGATAACCGTCGTCGCCTCGCCGGGCCCCTGATCGATCAGGCCAAGCGGCGGTGAGGAGAGTGCGTTGAAGACCAGGAAGCGGCCCGGCGGCAGGCCGGGCACTTCTTTCCCGTCGGCGCCCCTGATCTTCGGGAGCCAGCCGTCCAGCACGAACACGTCGTACCCGGCGGGGGTGGCTCCGTCCTTGAACCGTTCCTGAGCCTCGGCTGGCGACCAGACGTCGAGCTTCTGCAGCGGCAGGCCGTCGAGCACCTCGCGGAGGAAGAGGTTGCCGTCGGTGACCAGCGCGACGGTGAGCCGCTTGGCCGGCGGAACCACCAGGTAGCCGTTGTTGTCGGCCGCGAGCGCGTCACCCTCGGGCGGACGGACAACGACGGTAAAGACACCACCCTGCGGCCGGACCATATCGAACACCACGCCAGACGAGGAGGTGACCAGCTTGTTCGATGCTCGGATGCCGCCCGCTTCGTCGCCGGTGGTGCTCTCGGTCAGTCGTGCTGCGGGGATCGTGACCTGTTTGATCGCGTCAACGCGGCTGTCGATACGGAGCTCAACGTCAACCGTCCGCGGTTCCTTCGCGGAGTTCATGACGCCGACGAAGATCGACAGTTTGCCCGGCTCCTCGAACGCACGCTCGGCCCGCATGCCCGTGATGCCGACGTTCCAGGTGTCGGGCGAGCCGACGGGGTAGAAGACGATCTTGTCCTCGGCGGTAATCGCCAGGTCCTTGCTCTGGCCGAGCTGCTCCAGGTCCGGCAGGCGCCCGTCGCTGAAGAGGTGGATCGTGGCCCCGCCGCTGGTGATGAGGCCTTTATCCTCCGCGAGCGTGACCCTGGCGAACGCGCGGGCGGTCTGGAACGCCGCGACGAAGCTGGTGGGGGCGTCGGTGGGCTCGATGCTCTCGATCGCGCGGCGCAGCTCCGCCTTGTTGCTGGTGAAGTTGGCCAACCGGTCGGCGATCACGTCAAAGGCAACAACCATCGCCTCGTCGCCGCGCTCGTCGAGCAGGCCCGGCTCGCGCATCGTGTGGACAAACTCCAGCGCCTTCTTCTTGGCCGCCTCCAGCCGCGTGACGCCGCCGGGCTTGCTGTCGGCCCCCCCGTCGGTGGCGCTCATCGAGCCCGAGCGGTCGATAACGATGACGTGCCGGCCGCCTCCGAGGGAGTTGCTCTTCACCTCGGGCTGCGCGAGGGCGAAGATCGCAGCGCACAAGGCGATGAGCTGCAGGATGAGCAGGATGTTGTTGCGCAGTTTCTGGAACGGGGCGTTGGCCTGCAGGTCTTCGATCGCCTTCTTCCATAGGAGCGTGGTCGAGACCTCAACATCCCGCCGCTTGAGCTTGAGGAAGTAGAGGATGACCAGCGCCGGGATGGCGATGGCGGCGGCGATGCCGGCGATGAGCGGCGCGAGCAGGGTCATGCCAGCAACCCCCTGCGCCGCAGGTAGTCCATAAGCAGCTCATCCACCGGCGTGCTCGACGGCACAAGCTGGTACCCCATGCCCCGCTGACCGGCGAACTCGCGGAGGCGTGAGCAGTACGCCGTCAGGTTTGCCTGGTACTTCTTCAGCAGCGCCGACGAGATGGTGACCTCGGCCGTGTCGCCGTCTTCGCAGTCTTTCAGTCGCAGGTCACCGCCGATATCCGGCTGCAGCTCCTGCGGCGACAGGATCTGCAGCAGGAAGACCTCGTACCCGGTTCCGACCAGCAGCCGGAGCCCCTCGTCGTACCCCGCCTTGTGGAAAAAATCGGACATGATCACCATGACACCCTTGCCGCGCCGGGTGAGGTTGATGCGACGACAGACCTCGGTGAAGTTGCACGGGCCGCCCGGCTCGACCTGGCAGAGGTACCGCACAAGGTCCACCAGCCGCCGACGGCCGCGGAGGTCGCGGATCATGCTGAGCAACTGCGGCTCGGCCTTGTCGTTGAGCCCGCCCATGGCAGTAACCTGCACGCGGTGGAGGTTGGCAAGCCCCACATAGCCAAGTGCCGCGGCGGCCTTCTGCATGAGCAGGAACTTGCTGGGGGTGCCGGCGTCACCGCTGCCGGAAGCGTCGATCACCACGTGCAGCGAGAGGTCCTCTTCTTCCAGGAACAGTTTGAGGAAGAGCCGGTCGAGCCGGCCGAAGATGTTCCAGTCGATGTGACGCAGGTCGTCACCGACGGCGTAGGGCCGGTGGTCGGCAAACTCGACGGACTCGCCGCGGCGTTTGGAACGCCGTTCACCCTTGAGCTTGCCCGAGAGAACTTTTCGTGCGGTGATGTCGAGCTGCCCGAGGCGAGCGACAAGCTGCGAGTCGAGGAGGTCCTCGATCGACTTGGGCCGGGTTGGGGAGGCTGTCTTGAGCATTTTTTACAACGAAGGAACCGAAGGTAGCGAAGGAAGACCGGTCCAGCGTCCGTTGAGAACCCGCTTCATCTCCTCTTTGAGGCGAATCGCGTGGAAGTTGAAGAGCAGCCCCAAAGGGCGGTTCGTGACTTTTAGATAGGACAGCACCTGCGCGGTGTGTACTTCGTGCAACTGCCTGACGGCTTTGCATTCGACGACCAGACATTCACCGACTGAAAGATCAAGAACGTGCGGCGTCAATCGTTCGCCCTTGTAGAGAACCGGTACCTCGACTTGCCGCTGGTGGTACATGCCAGCTCGACGCAGCTCAAGACACATCGCGTCTTCATAAACACGCTCAAGCAGTCCGGGGCCGAGCGTTGTATGGACCTCGAAAGCAAAGCCGATGACCGCGTGCGCAACGTCCTCCACCGCCTGGGGAAGACTCGACTTTGCAACGAGTTGTCGTTGAGCCTGTTCCACTTCGCTACCTTCGGTACCTTCGTTGTAAAAAAGGTCCTTACGCCTTGACGGCTTCAGTCCGTACCTCGGCCATGATCTTCTTCACGATCGCGTCGCCGTCCACCCGGTCAGCCTCGGCCTCAAAGTTGAGCAGCAAGCGGTGCCGCAGAACAGGGAGCGCCACCGATTGGATGTCCTTGAACCCGACGTGGTAACGCCCGTCGATCAGCGCCCGCACCTTGCCGCCCAGCACCAGCGCCTGAGCGCCGCGGGGTGATGCCCCGCAGCGGATGTACTTGCTTGCGATCTCCGTGCCGTACTGCCCGCCCGGGTGTGTCGCCATCACCAGGCGCGCGGCGTACTCCTTCACGTGCGGCGCAACTACGGCCTCACGCACCAGCTTCTGGCCCTCGAGGATGCCCGGCCCGTCGAGCACCTTGCCCACCTCGGGCGTGATCGCCCCGGTGGTGCGGTCGAGGATCACCATCAGGTCGTCGAGCTGCGAGTAGCCGACGACGAGCTTGAGCATGAAGCGGTCGAGCTGCGCTTCGGGCAGCG
>JAUXUZ010000372.1 GCA_030680655.1 Phycisphaerales bacterium | reverse complement strand
GCGCGCGGTTGCGGCCGCCTTGACGCTCGATCTGGTGGAGGAGGGCGAGGAGTTGCTGCGGTGTCGCTGATGAGGTGGCGACGATCGCGGCGTTGACGTACGCGCCGCCTGGGTCGGGGCCGTCGGGGGCGACGCGGACTGGCTCGGTCTGGTAGAGCGGGCTCGGGCAAGGCGACTTGATGAGCGGTGACACGGAGAGCGCGGCGAATGCACGGCGGATATTGGCGACGGCATCGCCGAGGTTTGAGCCTGCGGCGATGGCGATTGTGCTGGTTGTGGGTGCGGAAGGCACGAATAAGGGTAAGGTGCGAGCGGAGCTTACGCTGTAGGGCTCGTCGCGTAGTCATTCACCTACTCACGCACGGTATCATGCGATCATGGCCACCTTGCTCAGCCGCCATTCGCTCAACATCTTTGCCGACTACCACCAGTTCTACCTTTGGGACGCGAACGTCCAGACTTCCGCGCCAACGGACTGGTCGGAGGATGATGTCGCGTACCGGGTCAAGGTCGACAAAGGCGTGGTTGTCGTTTGTCCGATTCGCAACACGACTGTGCCCGTAGACATTGAGATCCACTCCGCTGCGCCGGATTTACTCGAAGCTTCATGGGATCACATCGCGGAAGCGTCGTTGCTCGTGGCTTCGGGAAATCTGGAAGTACACGAGTGCACCGCAGGTTCGGCTGGCACCTTTGCGGTGACTCCCTGCGAACATCGTGTGCGCGTTTTGATGGGCAGGCTTGGTGAGTTGAGCTCCGACGGACTTGAGGGCAACGACCACTACACGGTTCAGATATGGCCTGCACCAATGGGGGCTTTGCGGGTAATCAAGCGGTACGTGGAGGACGAATAGCGCCCAGCCGCGCTCCCGCGTTTGAGTATCGACTGCGAGCATGGTTTCTGGCACCATAGTCCGCAGCGTCGTAGAATCACGCGTGTCCAGTGCCCTTCCTACACCGAACGATCTCCTTCAGCGGATGGTGGATGCCGTGGAACAGGTTCGCCAGCGACTTCTTCGTGCATCCGCGGCCTTGCGGGCTGGCGGCGTGCCGTACGCCGTGGTCGGCGGAAACGCGGTGGCGGCGTGGGTGGCGACGGTGGATCGGGCGGCAGTACGGAACACGCAGGACGTTGATGTGCTGATCCGTCGCGGTGACCTAGAAGCGGCGAAGAAGGCACTCGAGGACGTGGGGTTTGTATATCGCAAAGCAGCGGGGCTGGACCTCTTTCTGGACGGCGCGGGGGCGTCTCCTCGTGATGCGGTTCACGTCGTCTTCGCGGGCGAGATGGTGCGGGCGGGCGAAGCAGCACCGAATCCAGATGTCAGCGAATCGACCGAGTTTGGCTCGTTCCGCGTGATCGACCTCGCCAGCCTCGTGAAGATCAAGCTGACCGCGTTCAGGGACAAAGACCGGGTTCATCTGCGCGACATGATCGGGGTGGGGCTGGTCGATGCCTCGTGGCCTGCGCGGTTCCCACCGGTTCTGGCCGCGCGGCTTCAGCAACTGCTCGACACGCCGGATGGATGATGTTTGCGCGGATCGTCCGCTGTCATCTCGGACATCGAAACATGAAGCGGGTCACTTTGTGGGAGGCGGATAGCCGTCCCCACCCTACCGGTCGCGGCTCTGTGCGCAGGCATAAGCAGACCGAGTCCCGCGGATTACGCGGGACTCGGCCGGAGTTGAGTGCTGGTTGTAAGACGAAGGCAAAGAACTCTTACCCGATCTCGCAGAGCCTCGCCCCCCGCGACCTCTCCCGTTGGGAGCGGGAGAGGTGGGATCAGCGCTCGATCTCGGGCTCGAGGTCTTCGGGGCGGTGCTGCATCTGGGCTTTGAGGCGCTGGAGGATCGACGAGTGCATCTGGCTCACGCGGCTCTCGGAGAGGTCCAGGGTCTGGCCGATCTCCTTCATCGTCATCTCTTCGTAGTAGTAGAGCACAACGATCAGACGCTCGGCCCGTGAGAGGCCCTTGGTCATCATGTCCTTGATGTCGCGGCGCTGCGTCTCCTGCAGCGGGTTCTTCTGGCTGGTGTCCTTGAGGATGTCGATCTCGGTGACGTCCTTGGCACCGTCGCTGCTGAACCGCGTGCGGTTGAGGCTCACCGTCGCCACCGCGCCGCTGTCCTTGATGATCTTCTCGAGTTCCTCACCCGATGCGCCCAGGGCCTGGCTCACCTCGGACTCGGTCGGTGCGCGGCCGTTGCGCATCTCGAACTGGTCTTTGATGATGGAGACCTTGCTGGTGCGCGACCGCACGAGGCGGGGCACCCAGTCCATCGCGCGCAGCTCATCGAGGATTGCGCCCTTGATCCGCTGGGCGGAGTAGGTCTCGAACTTCACACCCTTGGCCAGGTCGAACGCGTCGATCGCGTCCATCAGACCGAACTGGCCGGCGCTGATCAGGTCGTTGATATCTACCTCGTCGGGCAGACGCGTGTACGTCCGCTCGGAGATGTAGCGCACCAGCGGCAGGTACTTCTCCCAGAAGTAGTTGCGGATCTCCTGGCGTGGGGCCTTGGCGTACTCGGTCCAGATCTCCACAGTGGGGATGGAGTCGAACTCCGCCTGCGTCATCGCCTTCTCGGCGCTGACTTTCTTCTTGGGCTTAACCGGGAGCTTCGCGGCGGCGGCGGCGGCCTTCTCGGCGGCGGTCTTGACGGGGATGCGCCCCTGCACCAGGCGCATCTCCGGTGCCTTGGCCGGTTCGGCGGCCTTGGCCTTGCCCGCCTTGACGGTCTGGCGTTCGGACACGCGTTCGCTCTTGACGAGCGCAAGCTTGGGGGCGGACTTGGTGCGATTGGAAGCGGGCGTGAGCGCGCTTGCCTTGGCTGCAGAAGCCTTCATCCGGGACATCGGTCGCTCCTTGACCTCGTCGGACGCTTGACGGGAATCCGTCAGTGCCGGGCTGTTCCTGTCCTTTGGTGCCCATCCTTGGGCCTCTCCAGACTAGTAGAGCCTAACAACACTGCGCAATTTGTCAAGGCGGCCAGACAGTTGTGGATAAACGGTGGTCAAACGGTGGTGAGAACGCGAAAACGACAGCGATTACCGGCTAAGCCGCGGCTTTGCGCGGCGAACCGGTTGCCCGAGCGGGCGTGGAAATCTGTGTGGAAGGTGAAACGGCCTTGGCCGCCGCCGGCTTTGCACCCGTCGAACGCGCGGAAGTTGCGCCTCCGGGGGGGGTGATGACGTCGCCTTCGAGCTCCCGGATACGGGCGGCTTCTTCGGCCGCCTGTGTTGCCGCAGCTGAGGCGTCGCGGGCGGCCGCCTGGATGTTGCCACTGATCGCGCCTGTTGTGACCGATCCGATGATGTACCCCACGATCGTGCAGGCGATCATGGCGGGGACCGCCCGGGTCAACGTTTCCTCGGCAGGGTTGCCGACCATGAGGCCGACGATGATCACGATGACAAACGCGGCGAGGCCAAAGCATGCGGCAATGGCCTTTGTCGGAACATCTTCGTGCACGGGGGCGCTCCGGACGGCGTGGACTGCGGACGGGTGCGCACCGATGGCGGGTGCGGCTTGAGACGGTGAACCGCCCTGCGATCGGCTTGACCGGAGGGCGACTTCAGCGAAACCCGACGCAACGCGTGCGCCAGCCGTTATCTGGACCCAAATGGTGTGGAAAACTCAGCTCACGCGCCCGGCGATCAACCGTCCCAGCCGCTGCCAGACGCCCTGGGGGGCCTGACCGGAAGCGGGCGCCGGCTCGGAGGCTGGCAGGCCGAGACGGGCGATGATCGCCTGCGAAACCGCTGAAATCGCCACTGCTGAAGGGGCTGCGGGGGTGCTCAGCAGCAGGGGCCGCCGGTCGCGCACGGCCTGCGGCAAGGCGGCATCGGTCGGGATCGACCCCAGCAACTGGATGTCGCGGCTCAGAAACCGCCGGGCGACGGCCGCGATGCGGGCGTGCACTTGCTGCGCTTCATCCGCCGAGACGCACTGGTTGACGATCAGCATCGGCAGGTTTTGCGCTGGAGCGGCGAGGCCTTGGGGTGTCTGACACGCAACTTTGAGCAGGGCGTAGGCATCGGCGATGGACGTGGGCTCGGGCGTGGCCACCAGCAGCGCCAAGTCGGCCGCGCGGAGCGCTGCGCGGACCATCGGCCCCATGCCCGCGCCGGTGTCGAGGATGACCACATCGGAGCAGCCGTCGAGCTCGCCGAGTCGGCTGAGCATCCGTGGGCCGTCGGCCTCGCCCGCGCGGCCGAGCCCGACCGAACCGGGGACGAGCCGGAAGCCGCCCGGCGCCAGCAGGGCTACACCCTCCAGCCCGTCGTCTTCGGGCGTTGCACGATCGAGCCGCGCGGTCGGGTTGAGGCCGCAGAGGAGGTCGGCGTTGGCCAGCCCGAGGTCGAGGTCGACCAGCGTCGTCCGCACACCCCGCGCCTGGAGCGCGATCGCGAGGTTGACCGCGAGGTTGGTCTTGCCCACACCCCCCTTGCCGGAGGCGATCGCGATCACCCTGGCACGCTGGGTGGCGCGCAGTTGCATCGCGGCGCTCACCGGGCGCGCTGCGGCCGAACCGCTCCCCCCACTTTCCACGAGGCAGCGCAGGCGTGCTGCCTGATCGCTGGCGGGTGAACGGGCCGGGATGGTTGGTGCGGCGGACATAGGGGAAGGAAGACGTGAGCTTTGAGACGTGAGACGTGAGACGTGAGAACAAGACACCAGGGCAGCACCGATCAGCGGAGGAACCGCTGATCGGTGGCACGGGGAACCGTCAGGTGGTCATGGCGCCTTCGAGGATGAGCCTTGCGAGGCGATCGGTGCGGCCGGGCTCGATGTCGTCTGGCACTTCCTGCCCGGTGGTGATGTACGACAGGCGCGTGTCGAGCCGCTTGGCGACGTTGAGCAGCACGCCGTAGCTGGCCGCCTCATCGAGCTTGGTAAAGATCAGGTGGTCGGGCTTGAGCGACTGGTAGCGCTCCACCGCCCGCAGCATCGCGGCATCGCCCAGCACGCTGGAGAGGACCATGTGGGTCTGGTGCGGGCGTGCGGCCCGCAGGAACTCGCCAAGCTCGGCGAGCCTTGGCGAGTCGCTGGGGCTCCGGCCCGCGGTGTCGATCAGCACCGCATCCATCCCCGCCTGGGCGAACTCCTCGCACGCGGTCGCCATTTCCTGCGGGGTCAGGACGACCTTCAGCGGCACGCCGATGATGTTGGCGTAGGTCCGCAACTGCTCAACCGCCGCGATGCGGTAGGTGTCTGCCGTGATCAGGCCAACCTTCTTTCCGTGGCGCAGTTTGTAGGCCGCGGCGAGCTTCGCGACGGTCGTCGTCTTGCCCACACCGGTTGGGCCGATGAGGGCGATGGTGAGCGGGCGGCCATCGCCCGGACGCGTCGGCAGCGGCGTGTCAGCATCGGGCAGGAGCGCCTCGATGTGGCGGAGGACGGCCTGGCGGACGATCCCCTCGTCGGCGAGTTCCTGGCAGGTCAGTTCGCCGCGGACGGCGGCGGTGATGTCGTCGGCGATCTCGCGCGAGACGTCGGCCTCGATGAGCTTCATGTAGTGATCGACCAGCGCCCGCGGCATGGGGGGCGCGGCCAGTGTCGCGATGCCCGGTGCCGACTGGAGCACCTGCCCCACCATCCGCTTGATCGCGGCGAGCTCATCGCGCAGATCCGCGTCGGGAGAGGGAGTGGAACGCGAAGTCGCGGAGGAGCGCGGAGCGGACGGAGTGAGAGAAGAAGGCGTGGAAGGTGCCGCCTCCTTCAGTGTGGCATCTGGGTCTGACTGGACCGCCGCCGTGGCGGGGACCAGTGCCGGGGCGCTGAGGCCGTAGGCCCGGCCCAGCGCGGAGGGGTTGACACGCGAGCCCGCGATGATGGGGGACAGCGGGTCGGGCTGCTGGGCCCTTGGGCGGGGCTGGCGCGGGGCGGTGTTGACCTCGATGCTGGCGGTGATCTCAACGGTCGGCTTGCCGCCGAGGCCGAAGATCGAGCCGGCCTTGTACGAGCGTGTGTGCAGGATCACCGCGTCCTTTCCAAGGTCCTTCTTGACCTGCGAGAGGGCGTCGGCCATGGTCGATGCGCGGAACGTCTTGAGCCTCATGGTCGCGGTGCCTTCCTGGCGTTGCGGGGGTGGGCGAGGGGGGGACAGATTGACAGCCGGGCATCCTGCCCAGCTTGGGGACGGGGGTAAGTATCGGGCGGCAGGGGGTAGATGGCAAACAGATTTGCGGATGCCGGGGGCCGGGAAGGCGTTTAGCCTCAGATTGACACGGATGAACACGGATCAAGGCAGCGATTCTGTTCCGATCCGTGCCCATCCGTGTTCATCCGAGGCTCACCCCTTGCCTTTCGCTCAGCTCGCCTTGCGGAACCACTGGCCGCCGGGGCGGACGAAGCCCCCCTGGAAGTTCTGCACCTCGACGTCCTGGTAGGGCGGCTCCACGAAGGCGATCGACGCCGCGATCACATCCTCAAACTCGAAGATGATCGTGTTGTTCCCCACCACCGTCGCGTTGTCCGCCTTGATCGTCGTCCCATCGCCGCAGTCAACAAAGCGCCACGAGGGGTCGCGGATGATGCACGGCTGCGCCAGCGTCACCGTGATGCGCGAGCGCGAGCCCCCCGGCCCCACCGGCTCGGAATAGACGGCGGTGTACTCCGTCAGTGGCCGCGGGTCCGGCAGGCCGCTGCGGGCGGCGACCGAAGAGAGGCGGCGCTGGCGGCTCGACGCGTGCGTGTTGGGAAGGGGCATGGGGGCTCCAAAGGACCACGTGGCAAAGGGCCAGAGGGCCAACGTAAGAGAGGAACACAGGGCGGGCGCGGCGTGCGCACCCGCGAACCAAAGAGCGGCGGTCTCCCGCGTGCTCTTTGCGTGATCGTGCAGCGCTGCGGCACGTGGCCGCTTGACCGCTCCGGCCACTCACGCCGCGACCGGCATGCTCGCCGCGGGGCCCCAGGGGCCCATCTGGCCCTTGGAGTTGGTCCAGCGCGCGAAGTACGTCGCGACCTTGCCGTTGTCGGCCGGGTCGAACTCGGCGGTGAAGCCGGTGCGCGTCGCGAAGGCGAGGAACGCGCACTGCGAGGGGTCGCTCGCCGCCGCGGTGCCGATGGCGCGGAACAGGAGCAGGCCCGCCGTGCCCGTCGGCTTGGCCCGCTTGGTGGGCGTCGTCTGGTCGGCAGCGCGCAGCTCCTGGCGGCCCACACCCATCCCCGCGAGGGTGAGCATGGGGTAGGTCGCCGGCGGCGGGACCGGCGTGGGAACCGTGTCGTGGATGCGCAGGCCGAGCCCGATCTTGAGCGCATCGCTCACCGCCATGTTGGCGCGGATGGTGGCCGCGTAGCCGCGCACCACCGTCAGCACCAGCGCCTTCTGCGCGTTCTTGGTGGCGACGGTCGCCGTCGTGCGCGTGGTCGGGTTCACCGCCGCCAGGTAGGCGTTGTGCCACGACGTGTACGCGGTGGTGATGGCGGTGCCGTCGCCCGAGACCAGCCCGTACGACGTCGGGCTCGCGGCGATCAGGGTCTTGAAATTCGCCAACCACGTATCAAGGTCGGCATCACGAGATGGGATATACGATGCGCTCATTGCGACTGCCTCCGAATCTGTTGCGACGAAACTCCCCCCGGCTTCCCCGCGTATTCGTACGCGTGGAACGGGGGCGACCAAGAGATCGGCACAACCGCCCCCCCACGCGCGTTGCGATGTTGCGCCACGCGAAAGAGTTTGTGAATCGCCCATCATAAACGAAATCCCCTACCCAACCGTGACGGTCGCAACGTCAAGAGCAGGTTACACACGCCCGAAAACTCCGCATCCCTCTGGCGGCGCACTTCATTCCCACGCGACCAACCCTCGCACGCACGATTCCGCACGCCACTCCCATGCAAGCGGTTTGTCCGCATGTGCACACACACCCCGCCCGCCCGCGAACGGCCCGCCCACACACGCGCACATCCCTCGCACGCACGGATACGCTGCGCATCGCTAGAAATCCGCCACACTCACCCCGGCAATCGCCACTCAGCGCTGGGAATACGGCCCGGGGCCGGGGAAGGGAAAGGCAGGTTGAACACAGAGGGCACAGAGGACGCAGAGGAAGGCCGCTGGGGTGGGGAGAGGAGTGGCGGAGGGGTGGAGGGGCACAGTGGCAATGAGATAGGAACACGCGCCCGCCCACGGATGGACGAGCCGAAGGCGGGAACGTGGAGGGCGCAGTAGGAGGGCCGAAGTTGGTAGACCGTGCGAACAGGAACGAAGCGAACGCCGCATTCCCTCCTATTGCCCTGCCACCTGTGCATTCAGGGAGTCCCACTCCAGTCCCTCCCCGAGCCACCTTGCAAACGCTGTTGACCGAACGATGGGGATCGTCCGTAGATACAGCGCGTCAAGCATGTGGCAAAGATCCGGAGTGCCCCCAACGTGGTTAATGCCGGCGGCACGGAGGCCGGGAGATGTCGGATACTGGTAGTAGAGCCAGTCCACAGACTGGACATCGTGATCATCTAGCGCCAAATTGCCGGTCGCGATGTCGGCCTGCACCAAAGGCCGGTTAATCACGTATAGGTCTGCCGTCGTTACAATCACTGGGGCCGCGTACAGCGAGAGGGAAGGCTCAACACTGCATCCTCTACCGCCTGCCCAATGCTCAAGCAGTCCATTGACACCTGCGCAGGCCTGTGTGGCCGCATCCTCAATATCGTTTCTCGACTGGTGGCCGCTATTCTCGCCCTTGGCCTCCCCTCTCGCCACCACCGCAACGTGGTAGGCATCGCCAAGGGGGTACATCCGCATTCCTACTGCCGCCGGGCGGTTGTGCGGCATGCGTACGAAACGGTCCACAATAAACTCTTCTGAGTTCCTCGCTCTCTTGAGAAGGGGGGCTTTGCCGAAGGCCCAAACACTCAGCGCTGGGTTCACGCGCTTGAACTCGATGGCCAGGTGAAGGTTTGTACCTGGGTGCCGGAGCACCATGTCAATTCGTCCGTGTCGCGGGCCAACCGCATATGGAACCTCCAGTCCATCGCACACCCAAGCGACCCTGTGCGAATCTCGCGCACGGCGATATTCGGTGTACGCAGCGTACTGAAGGCCATATCCATGGGCATTAATAGCAAACTCAACGACTTTTGCGAGGCGACTAGACTGTTGAGAGGGCGTCGACATGCAGCCTTGCTCCGCTACCGGTTTCTGGAGGAGCGGCAACGCTTGCGCGAACGCTCCACTGCAACAAGCAAACTCCCAGAGTACCGACGACGTTAGGCGCGCCATCGGTGCTTGCCGCCGATCGCCTGTTACGCATGGGACCAACAAAGCACGCTTGGCCCCGCCTTACGAGTGCTTGGTACTGATGGCTGCTCGGGCGCATCACTGTGCCCTTGAGCGTCCGGCGCAATGGATCACGGAAGGCTCTTGGTGAAGGGGGCTCGCTGCGGGCGGCCGCTGCTGGCACCGGGCAAGGGGTCCGAGCTGCGCCATCGCGATGAAGGCCCTTCACCCCTTCAGCCTTCTGCGCTTTGCGTCCCTCTGTGTCCTCTGTGACCTCTGTGACCTCTGTGGTGAACTCCCCTCCCCCTCTTCTTTGAGCCCTTCGCGCTCTTTGAGTCCTTTGAGTTCCTGCCTTTGCAGCGTGCGGCCCGGCCCCCACCCCTCGCCCCGACCCGCGCCGAGGTAAGCCCCGGAGCGGGCCGCCTTCTGTGACTCGCGGCCACTCCCGCACGGCGGCCGGCCCCAGACCGAACCGCCTTCATCGGCACCGGGCCGAGCGACCCAACAGACGCCGCCGCAGCCGCCCGGCGTGCTTCCAGCGGACGTAGCGCAGCGGCCGCAGGAGGGGCGCCCACCGCCACCACGCGAGCCGAAGGTCACTGTCGCTCGGTCGAGCAGCGCCGCACTCGGGGCAGACCGCGATAGAACCGCCGCGCAGGATGTGGCCGCACGACCCACACACCATGCCGCCGAGTCGGAGCGCGGTGCGGACAGAGCGCCACACGAAGTGAACGGTCCACGCGCACAGCGCGCCGGTTGATATCAGCATGACTGGAAAGACAACGTAAAGCCCAAACCACCTCAACGGGCCGAGCAGCCCGATCAACGCGGGCACCACAATGAGCATCGGTGTGAGCGGCGCGAGCCAAAGGAGGCGGCGGTCGAGCATCGCGGGACCGCCGCCTCGTGAGATCATCTTTCTAGGTGAGTCGATCATGGGTAGAAGGGGTTGCGGATATAGCCGTGCCCTTCGAGGCACTTTATGTACCCTGCGTAAGCAGAGTCCATGTCGTTCTTGAGCACGAGAATCGCCGCTTGTTTCGCTTCGACGACAGCAATCGTCGGGCCGGCGACTGCACCACCGACCCCGCCGATAGTCGCACCAACTGTCACGATGCCGATTCCGGCGGCCCAGCCTGGCGGTCCGGTGAAAACACAAACGACACCGACAAGAACCAGACCCAACCCACCGCCGGCAGCAGCCCCTACGGCTCCGCCATTCACGGCCCCTTGCATCCTGTTCCTCCGCACATTGGCCAGCGTGTTCTTGTAGTTTGTGAACGCGGTACGGCACGCGGCGCGGTAGGCGTCGTAGCAGATGCGAGCCTGTTCAGCGGCATCTGCTGGCGCGTTGGGGCCTGGGATGTACTTCCCGGGCAGAAAAGTATTCGGGTTCGGCTGAGATGGCAGCGTCACGTCGGGGCCCATGTTCGGCGGGTAATCGCCAACTTCCCCGGGATCATCGGCCGAGATGGCCGCGGCCGCCTTTTCGGCAGCCACTTCGTCTGCGTGGAACGAAAAAGGCACGAAGTAGACCGCGCCTTCGATGGAACCGGCCGAGGTGAGCGTCGCACTGACAATTGTCCCCGCCACAAAGCCAGTTTGCCCACAGGAATTCTGGACCTTCAAAACGGCCGTGTAGGAGTTGAATGTGCCGGACCCCGAGTAGATTCTGGCGTTTGTCTGGTCGACGAGAAAGAACGACTCCGAATACGTCTCGATGGGCTTCTTTCCCATCATCGTGTAGTCCGTCACCGTCGCCATTTCCTTCACGGTGCTGGTCGCCGCATCGTTGCCGATGATGGTCGTAAAGCCGGTGTTCTGGCCGCACGCCATCATCAACCAACTCTGGCCTGAGACGTACGTGCTGCACGTCGTCGTCTGGAATGCGGCCGAGATGTCCGTCTGCGCCGTCGTCCCGGCCGCCAGCGATAGGCCGAGCGTGGCTCCAATCAGTGCTTTTCTCATCTAGTTTCTTCCCTCAAAATGGGGTGTACCGGCGCTTCCAAAGAACATCAATGGGGCGACCGGCCTCATAGTGATGAGCGAAGGCCGACCGATCGAAATGACACAGAAATCCGAAAAAAGATAGATACCCCTGAGCAGGTGCTCGACGTCGTTCGTTGACTACTCGCTACTTGGAAGGGAGCCCCAAGCGGGATGACACCGCCCGTCGGGCCTTTCACACGGGCCTCTGATCAGCGGCTTGCGGATGAGAGGAGTGGCTTTGCTCAAAATGCTCTACGCAGCGAGCGCACCCGGTGCCCGGCATGCCTCACCCACTCCACCCTCACCCGACTCGCCGAGCCTCGTCGACCTCTCCCACTGGGAGTGGGAGAGGTGGGAGAGGGGGGGGAGGGGGGGTCAGGCCGCGGACTCTTGCGGGGTGCGGTGGCTGGCGGCTGCGCTCGGCTTGATCGGCAGGTGGGTGATCAGGGCGAGGCTCTCGACCTCGACACCCTGCACGATCTCGTTGTAGCCGAGCACCGCGGCGGAGGGCATCACCGGCTCGATGATCTGGCGGACGACGGCGCGGACCGTTGGCGAGGCGAGCACGACGGGGTGGTGGCCCGCGGCGGTGACCTGCTGCAGGCCGCGGACGATCTGGTCGGCGACGGAGGTGGCGGTGGCGGCGGGCATGGTGAGGCTGGTGCCGGCGGCGGTGCGGTCGATGTAGCCGTTGATGAAGTCTTCGAGGCTGGGGTCGAGGGTGATGCAGACGATGCGCGGCTTGCCGTTCTCGCCGGTGTGGGCGTGGAGCTGGCAGATCGAGCGCCGCAGGCCGTTGCGGACGTACTCGGTGAGCACGTCGGTGTCCTTGGTCTTGGGCATCCAGTCGGCGAGGGTCTCGACGATCGTCTCCATGTCGCGGATGGGGATGCGCTCGCGGAGCAGGTTCTGCAGCACGCGGTGGAGGTCGGCGGTCTTGACGACGGTGGGGAGGACCTCTTCGACCAGCTTGGGGGCCTTGGTCTTGAGCTGGGCGACCAGCTCGGTGACCTCCTGGCGCGAGAGGAGCTCGGCGGAGAAGGTCTTGACGACCTCGGTCATGTGCGTGGCGAGCACGCTGGTGGGGTCGACGACGGTGTAGTTCATCGTCTCGGCGCGGGTCTTCTGGCTCGGGTCGATCCACCAGGCGTCGAGGCCGAAGGCGGGCTCCTTGGCGGGGGTGCCGTCGAGGGGGCCGCTGGAGATGCCCGAGTCGATGGCGAGGAGCTGGCCGGGGATGGTCTGGCCGCGGGCGACGATGGCGCCCTTGATCTTGAGGCGGTACTCGTGGGCGGGGAGCTGGAGGTTGTCGCGGATGCGGACGGGGGGCATGATGACGCCCATGTCGGCGGCGGTCTGGCGGCGGATGGCGCTGATGCGCTCGAGCAGGTCGCCCCCCTGGTGCGTGTCAACGAGGGAGACCAGGCCGTAGCCGACCTCCAGCTCCATCGCGTCGAGCTTGAGGAGGCTCTCGGGTGAGGGGGCCTCGGCCTTGTTGGTGGCGGCGGCGGTGGCGGCGGCGGCCTGGACCTCGACCGTGGTGCGCTGCGAGCGGATCATGCCGTAGCCGATGCCGGCGATCACCACCGCG
>JAUXUZ010000444.1 GCA_030680655.1 Phycisphaerales bacterium | reverse complement strand
GAAGGGCGACCGCAAAAGCGTCAAGTCGGTCATCCTCTGTTCCGGCAAGGTCTACCACGAACTCGCCGACCACCGCGAGGCGACACGCCGCTACGACACAGCCCTGCTGCGCGTCGAGCAGTTCTACCCGTTCCACAAGGAATTGGCGAAGAAGCTCCTCTCGCAGTACCCGGCGAAGGCGAAGCTCACGTGGTTCCAGGAGGAGCCCCGCAACAACGGGGCGTACCTGTTCCTTGAGGACATCTTCCGCAACGAGCTCGGCCTCAAGCTCGAATTCATCGGCCGCCCCGCAAGCCCGACGCCATCGGGCGGTTCCAAGCACCTGCACAAAGATGAGCAGACCGATCTGCTCGTTCAGGCCCTCGGCCCGGCTTCGAAGGACGCCGAGGCGCCCGCAAAGGCCAAGGCCTGATCTCCCCCCTTCCCGGTCATCCCTCGTCACTTCCTCCGCTCCCTCAGCCAGAAAGCACACCAACAAATGGCCGTTGATATCACCATCCCGGAAATGGGCGAATCGGTCCGCACGGGCGTGGTCGCGCGATGGGTCGCCGCCGAAGGCGACATCGTCAAGCGAGACCAGATCGTGATGGAGCTCGAGACCGACAAGATCACGGCTGAGATCTCCGCTCCTGCGGCGGGTCGCCTCAAGCACATGGTCAAGGTCGGAGACACGGTGCCTGTCGGCGCTGTCGTCGCCAAGATCGAAGAGGGTGTTGAGTCCGCGGCCCCCGCCAGCGACCTCAAGCCCGCACCGGTCGCGGCCGCGCCGATCGCCAAGGCCGCCACAGTGCCGCAGCCGGCCGCGCCCCAGGCCTCAAACGGTCAGCACGCTGAGAGCGGTGTGCGGGCGACGCCGCTCGCAGAGAAGATCGCCAAGGAACAGGGCATCGACCTGAGCAAGATCCAGGGGACGGGTCCGGGCGGGAAGATCCGCGAGCAGGACGTCACCGGCTTTGCGCAGAGCAGGGCCGCCGTAGGCACCGCGATTGCGCCAACACCGGTATCACCGCGCCCCGCCGCCGCGCCCGTCGCCGGTGCGCGACCCGGGACCCGGCGCGAGCGCGTCACGCCGCTGCGCAACCGCATCGCCCAGCGACTTGTTGAAGCGCAGCACACCGCGGCGATGCTCACGACCTACAACGAGGTCGACATGACAAACGTCATGGCCCTGCGCACACGCTACAAAGAAGAGTTCGAGAAGAAGCACGGCATCGGCCTCGGGTTCATGTCGTTCTTCGTCAAGGCCGCGTGCCAGGCGCTCCGCGGCTCGCCGATCGTTAACGCCTACCTGGTTCAGGGGCAAGACGGCGCGATGGAGGTTGAGTACCACGACCACATCGATATCTCCGTCGCCGTCAGCACGCCCAAGGGTCTCACGGTTCCGATCCTGCGCAACGTCCAGAACATGTCCTTCGCGCAGGTTGAATCGGCGATCAAGGATGTCGCGACCCGCGCCCGCGACGGCAAACTGACGCTCGACGAGATCCAGGGCGGCACCTTCACCGTTACCAACGGAGGCGTCTTCGGCAGCATGTGGAGCACGCCGATCCTCAACGCCCCGCAGACGGCGATCCTGGGGATGCACGCGGTCAAGAACCGTGCTGTTGAGCACCCCGAAAAGCCCGGCGAACTTGCGCTGAGGCCGATGATGTACCTGGCGATGTCCTACGACCACAGGCTCCTGGACGGGCAGGAGTCGGTCAAGTTCCTCGTCAACATCAAGAACGCGATCGAACGCCCTGAGCGGCTCATGCTCGAGCTCTAGGCCGCCCACACAAAGGGAACCGCTTAAGCACCCCCTTCGTATGGGGGAGTACCCGGAGGAGTTTGGCCGGTTCTGGGTTCCCAGACAGACGGCAAACACCGCAAACTGTGCTCAAGCATGACCTTAGGGATCGACAAGCCTACGCTTTTCCTCGCATTTAGCCCATGGAAGGGGCATAGTTCTTAAGGGTCTTTTGTGCTGCACACAACTAACGAATTCTCTGTGGGGATGGAGCGAGTCATGTCAAGTCCGAGCAATGAAATCCAAGCCGGTGGCCCTCTGCAAGGCGATCTTGCCGAGGTCTGGACCACGCTGACGAGTGATTCTGGCGCCGATGTCGCCGTCGTCACACCCGAAGGTCGGGTTTTGTTCATGAGCCCAGTGCTTTCCTGGTGGGCGCCGACCCGGCCGTTTGACGGCTTTGCGGGCAAACTCCTGACCGATCTGTTCCCCAAGCCCATCGCCGACGAGCGCGGCCAGTTGATCCGGCGCGTGCTCGACACCAACAAGCCGCTGGTCATGCACGCTGCATGGAAGGGCATCCGCACACGCACAGTGATGCGCCCGCTGCGTGCCGACGGCTCCCCGACCGGCAAGCCCGACCGCGTGCTGATCGTCTGCCGCGGCATCGTGCCAGCCGACGACACCCGCGCGGCCCAGGCCGACGTCGAGATTGTGCAGGCTCAGCACGTGGACAAGGGACAGCTGGCCAACCTCACCCCGCGTGAGATGGAGATTCTGGCGCTGATCGGCCAGGGCCTGACGACCGCCGCGATCGCCGAGAAGCTCTTCCGCAGCCGCAAGACCATCGAGGCCCACCGCCTCTCGCTGGGCATCAAGCTCAGCGCCCGCAACCGTGTTGACCTTGCACGCATCGCCGTCCAGAGCGGCCTTGTCCCGCCCGACGCGGCCAACAGCGCCCGCATCGACCGCCGCAAGAAGCCGTAACAGGCCAGTGCTTTGAAGCGTCCTTGCATCACCCGGGCTACGGCCCGGGTTTTTTGTTGCTGTTGAAGCGCATCGACGGACTCGCCCGAGCGGCTCCGCACCTCATGGGTTCGCAGAGCAGGTGCCCGACGGATGCGCATTACATGTACAGGCCGCCGTTCGCGCCGATCTCCTGACCGGTCACAAACGAAGCCGCGGGCGACGCGAGGAACGCAACGACCTCGGCGATCTCCTCCGCCTCGCCCATGCGCCCCATCGGCGTGATCGACTTGATGTGTTCCAGCGCCTTCTCTGAGACCTGTGCCGTCATGTCGGTCCGGATGAACCCGGGCGCCACGCAGTTGGCAGTCACGCCCTTGCGGGCCACTTCCTTCGCGATGGTCTTGGTGAACGCGTCAAGCCCGCCCTTGGCCGCGGCGTAGTTGGCTTGGCCGAAGTTGCCCATCTGCCCGATCACGCTGGTGATGTTGATGATCCGGCCCCACCCCTTCTCCACCATCTGCGGCAAGAACAGGTGCGTCATCTGCACCGGCCCCTTCAGGTTCACGGCCACCACCTCGTCCCACTCGCTGTGGTTCATCTTCAGGAACGACTTGTCCCGCGTGATGCCCGCGTTGTTGACCAGGATGTCGATGTTCGGATAGACCTTCTTGATCGCCTCACCCATCGCGTGCACCGCCGCGTCGTCAGCGATGTTGCACTTGAACAGCTCGGCCTTGCGCCCCATCGCGCGGACCTTCTCCGCGACCTCGCCCGCGGCCTGCTCGTTGCTTGCGAAGTTGATCGCCAGGTCAGCCCCGTGCCTGGCCAGCGACAGCGCGATCGCTCGGCCGATGCCGCGGCCTGCGCCGGTGACGAGTGCGACACGTCCGTTGAGTGATTGCATGGGAGGCTTCCTTGAAGGCCGCGCTCGCGGCGGGTTAAGTGAGGTGTCCGAGCGGGCAAAGTCTAACGGATTGTCGTAGTGGTGCAAGTGGGGGGTACGGGGTTTGTCGTGAATCCACCCGGGCACGGGAGAACCGCGGCTTGCGAGTGGTCCCGCGCCTTACTCCAACGCCGCAGCGAACGCGCCGCTGGTCAGCCTCAGGCCGGCGGGTGCCAGCCCGCGTCGGCCCAGAGCGCCCCGCTCACGGCCGGGTTGCGGATCATGAAGCAGATCGCATCCGCGATCTCTTCCGGCGTGATGAGGCGGCCGAGCTGCGTCTTGGGGAGCACGTGCTCGGCGATGATCTTCTGGTCCATCGCCTGCACCATCGGTGTGTTAGTGAACCCTGGGTGCACGATCGCGACGCGCACGCCGTAGTAGATTGCCTCCTTCGCGAGCGTGGAGCGCACGCCCTCGAGCCCCGCCTTGGTGGCGGCGTAGGCGACTTGACCCTTGTTGCCGGCCGACGAGATCGAGCCGACGAAGACGATCTCGCCCTGGACATCGTCGCCGCCCTTCCAGCCGTTCTGGCCGCGCTCGGCGCGGGCGACGGCGACGCTGGCGATCGTTTCCATCGCCCAGTAGGTTGCGGCGATCAGGTTGACGGCGATGGTCTTCTCCATCAGGTCCTGGTCGTAGAGCTTGGCGGTCTTGGCGACCTTGTCGACCTTCACGGCCAGCCCGTCGCGCACGATGCCGGCGGCGGGGACGCAGATCGTTACGGGGCCGGCGCGGTGCTTCATGTCGGCGAAGACGTGCGAGCGGAACGCGCGGTCGGTGACGTCCCCCTGGTAGGGGATGAGGCACTCGCGCCCGAGCTCGGCGTTGATCTCGGTGCAGACGCCGCGGACGGCCTCGTTGAAGTCGACGACGCCGATCGCCTTGATGCCCTCGCGGCCGAGCTGGCGGCAGACGGCGCGGGCGATGCCGCTGGCGCCGCCGGTGATGACGGCGACGCGCTTGGAGAGGTTGCTGGTCATGTGTGAGTCCTCCGTAACTGGAAGGGTGTAGAAGAAGGGGCACGCTCCTGCGTGCCCCGGAAGGGTCATTCGCTGTCAACCGGCGTCGAACGCTCGCCCATCCAGGCGGTCGCCTTCGGCCAGATTTCTTTGTGGGCACGCGAGCCGACGCTCAGGCCTATGTGCCCGGCCTTCACGCTCAACTCGGTGTAGTCGGTGCTGCTGACCACATCCTTCAGCGGCGTGCTCTGGCACGGAAGCACCAGGTGGTCGGCGTCGGCCGTCAGCGTCAGCACCGGGCAGGTGATGTTGCCGAGGTTCACCTTCTTGTTGCCGAGGGGGAACTTGCCCTGCACCAGCGCGTTCTGCTGGAAGCCGTACTTGACAAAGTCGCGGTAGACCTCGCCGGAGATGGGGATGTTGTCGTTGCTCCAGACCTCCATGGCGAAGAAGTCCTCGAGGAACCGCTCGTCGTCCATCTTGTCGTAGAAGCCGACCCACTTCTGGAAGTAGTTGGCCACCGGCTTGAGCATCGCGAACGAGTTGCCCAGGAACTGCGGCGGGATCAGCCCGAACGTGTCGACCACCGCGTCGACGTCGAAGTACTTCGGGTCGGTCCAGTTCAGCAGCAGCGAGTCGCGGCTGGACCAGTCGATCGGCGCGGCCATGAGGATGAGGTTCTTGACCAGGTCCTGGTGGAGCGACGTGTAGATGGCCGACATCGTGCCGCCCATGCAGTAGCCGACGAGGTTGACCTGCTCGCTGCCGGTGTCGGCGAGGATGCGCTCGACCGCGCGGTGCAGGTGCCCCTCGATGTAGTCGTTGAGCGTCTTGCTCGCGTCGGAGGGCGTGGGGATGCCCCAGTCGATCATGTAGACGTCGAAACCGGCGTTGAGGAACTGGCGGACCACGCTCTTGTTAGGGAGCAGGTCGAGCACGTACGGCCGGTTGACCATCGCAAACACAAAGAGCACGGGGGTGCCGTGGCGCTTGTCCGCCTTGCCGGTGTACTTGATCAGCTTCACGGGCGCCTCGGTCATCACGACCTCGTGCGGCGTTGCGCCCTTCTTCGCCTTCATCGCGGCCTCGAGCACCTTGGGCATGGCGCCGAGCTTCTTCGCCATCGTCTCCATCTCGGTCTGCCAGGCTTTGCCGGCCGCGGCGGGGTCGAACGCGCCCCAGGGGAAGGCCTGCGCGAACGGGTTGAACGGCATCTGGGGTGAGGCCGGGGGCGTGTTGGGAGGGGTGCTCTGGGTCATGGCGTTCCTTAGCGCTTGGCGTTCTTCTTCGTGGCGGCGGGGGGGGCGGGGGCGGGCTTCGCAGCCTTGGGCTTGCCGGTGACGGCCGCCTCCAGCTCATTGACGCGCTGGTCGATCTTGGCGATCTGGGCCTGGAGCTGCGCAGACGACTGGCGGATCGCGCCGAGGATCTCGGCGTTGGAGCCGCCCGTGGCCGACTCGAACGCGGTCGCCATGTTCGACTTGAGGAAGCCGTCCATCTGCTGGCGGAGCTGCATCGCCTGGTCCATGGACTTCTTCATCGACTCCAGGAACTGCGGCGTGCGCATGTACTGCTCGGCGTACTGCGCCATCGCGTCGTAGAACGCTGACTGCATCCGCTTGAGCGCCTCGGGCGAGGCAAATGCCGCCGGATCGCCCATGCCGGGCATTCCGGGCATGCCCGGCATCGGACCGACGCCAGCGGCGGACGACCGCGCCCACATGTCACGCCAGAAGGCGGTGATCGGGTCAACGGCGGGCGGGGTGGTGCTTGTTGATTGCTCGGCCATGGGCGGGTCTCCGTGCTCGCTGCCTCGTCAGATCGCAGAACGCAAAAACGGCCGCAGGGGCGTGAGCCCCTGCGGCCGCTGGAAAAGCCTTGAATATCAGTTGCTGCAGCCGGTCTTGCAGACCATGTTCTCGTCCATGATCGCGGTGACGCGCTGGGCGTGCTCGGTGCTGAGCTTGGTCATGCGCTCAACGTTTTTGGTGTTGAAGGCGGTGGCCTCGTCGTAGACCTCGCGGGCGGTCTCCATGACGGGCTTGGTCGTCTTGCCGGTCATCT
Source organism: Phycisphaerales bacterium (assembly GCA_030680655.1). Lineage (GTDB taxonomy): Bacteria > Planctomycetota > Phycisphaerae > Phycisphaerales > UBA1924 > JAJTGZ01. The sequence goes on along the minus strand of JAUXUZ010000444.1, from coordinate 5,517 downwards.
GGCCGACCATCATCTCGCCGGTCCGCTCCATCGTGCGGGCGTTGGCCTTCATCGACTCGACGGCGATGGTGTTCATCTCTGTGACGAGCTTGGCGTTGGCCTCGACCATGCCGTGCATGACCTTGGTCATCTTCTCGAACATGGCCGGCATCGTGGCCATGGGGGTGTTCATCGTGTTCATGTTGAAGCCCTTAGTGAAGGTCTCGGCGAAGGTGTTGAACATCTTCTGGCCGGCCTCCATGTTGGTCTTGACCGTGTCGGTCGCGGTCTGGCAGCAGGCCTGTGCGGCCGCGGTGGTGTTGGTGGTGGCGCCGTTGTTGTTGGGCTTGGTGGCGGTGGCGTTCATGGTCGTTCCTTTCGGGGTGTTCGGTGGGTGCCGCAGCGTCGCGGCTGATGGGGGAAGTATATCCGTGCTTAGTGCATCGTCAAGATAGAATTGTGCAATCGCACAAATGTCGCAAATTCTGCATTCCTGGCGAAATTTCGCGTCTGCTGCAGGGTTTTTACCGATCAATGAGCAGCCAGATGGACTAGCATTGCTGCAATTGCACTAGCTTTGGGTGCCCCACAGGAATGAACATGCCCGACCCTCAATTGATCCAGGTCAACAAGTACCCCAACCGCCGCCTCTACGACCAGACCCGCAGCCGCCACATCACCCACGACGACCTCTACGACCTCGTCGTCGCCGGCCACACCGTTATGGTCACCGAGAGCAAGACCGGCACCGACATAACCAACCTCGTCCTCGCCCAGGCCCTCATCGAACGCAGCCCAAGGAAGTTCGCCGCTTTCCCGCCCGAACTGCTCCACCTCATGATCCGTGCCAGCGAGCAGATGCTCCGTGGCATGGCCTCAGGCTGGTTCGCGCAGATGATCAAGGGCATGGGCGGCATGCCCGGCACTGCTGCCGGCCCAGCCACACCGTCGTGGACACCTCCCGCGGGCTTCGGCTGGCCAATGCCGGCCGCAGCACCCGCCGCCGGGGCGGCCACCGACGCCGTCGCCGACCTGCAGGCCCGCATGGAGGCGATGATGCGCGAGATCGCCAACCTCAAAGGCCCCGGCTTGCGCTGAGCCTGCCACACATTGTGGGGCTTCTCCTTCGGGTTCGGGAACTGTTTGAGCCGATTTCCCGTATGATCCGGCGTCGCCGCGACGTATGTTCGTGGCGGTCGCCTGGGGAACTGTCCGAACGGGAAATGAGGGAACGGATGCGTAACGCGATTTCGTCGATGGGCTGCGCTCTCGCTGCGGCGGTCGTGCTCTTCTCAAGCAGTGCGGCGGTGGCGGACATCCAGCCTCAGCCGGCGATCACCGCGTCGTTCCACCCGGCAAACGTGCTCGTGCGCACCGAGCCAGGCGCGGACCTCGCCGCGCTCGACGCGAAGATCGGTGTGACGAAGGTGCTCTACATCTCGCAACTGGTTCCCGGCCTGCGGTGCGTGCGCGTCGCCGAGGGTGGCGTGCCGGCCGCCGTCGCCGCGTACAAGGCCGACCCATCCGTCCTCTACGCCAATCCTGATTTCGTCGTGCACGCGACTGTGCAGGGCACACCCTACGGCATCACGCGCGTCAACGCACCCGCCGTCTGGGCCACGACGCGCGGCGGCGGCACACTCGTCGCCGACCTCGACACCGGCGTCGACCTCGGCCACCCCGACCTCCCTGTGCCGACCGCGACCATTTCGTTCACCGGTGAAGATGTTCAAGACGGTCACGGCCACGGCACGCACACCGCCGGCACCATCTGCGCGCTCGACAACACGGTCGGCGTGGTCGGCGTGGCGCCGCAGGCATCGCTGCTGGTGGGCAAGGTGCTCAGCAACAGCGGCAGCGGCTTTAGCTCGTGGGTCGCGGCGGGCATCGACTGGTCCGTGCAGCAGAACGCGCGGGTCATCAACATGTCGCTCGGCAGCCCTTCCTTCGACCAGGCGATGGCCGATTCGTGCGCCGCCGCGCTCGCAACCAACACGCTGGTGGTGGCCGCGGCCGGGAACAGCAACTCGTCGGCCCCGTCTTATCCGGCGGCGTACCCGGCCGTGCTCGCGGTCGCCGCGGTCGACTCGAGCAACGCCCGGGCGAGCTTCTCCAACTTCGGTCCTCACGTCTCGCTCAGCGCCCCGGGCGTCGGCGTTGCATCGACGTACGTCGGCGGCGGCACCGCCACGTGGCAGGGCGTCGCCCACGACGCGAGCCTGCTCAGCGGCAGCGGGCCCGGGCCCGTGACGGCCGAGGTCGTCTATTGCGGCCTGGGGAACCCGGCGGACTTCCCGACGGCCATCGGCGGGGTGACAGGGCGAATCGCGCACATCCGCCGCGGCACGCTCCTCTTCATCGACAAGGTGAACAACGCCATCGCCGCCGGCGCTATCGGCGTCATTATCTCCAACAACGTCGCCGGCTCGTACAACGGCACGCTCAACACCACCGTCACCATCCCTGTCGTCGGCATCACCCAGAGCGACGGCGATGCGCTGCAAGCCCTGAGCCCCAGCGGTGAGGTGGTCGCAACGATCGACACCATCGGCGGGCACACGTACGCCAACCTCAACGGCACTTCGATGGCCTCTCCGCACGTCGCCGGTGTCGCGACGCTGCTCGCCGGTCTCAACGGTGGTCAGTTCACCGCGGCGCAGATCCGCACCGCGATGGAGCAGACCGCCACCGACCTGGGCGATACCGGGCGCGACAACCTCTTCGGCTACGGGCTCGTGAACGCCTCGGCCGCGATGGCCGCGCTCAACGCCCTCGCCGGCTGCACCGCCGACATCGGCGTTCAGGGTGGCTTGCTCGGCCACGACGGTCTGCTCGACAACAACGATTTCGTCGTCTTCATCGACCGCTTCTTCGCGCAGGATGCGGCGGCCGATTTGGGTGTGCAGGGGGGCATCGTGGGGCACGACGGCCTCTTCGACAACAACGACTTCGTCGCGTTCATCGACGCGTTCTTCGCCCGCAGCGGCTGCCCGTGATCGTGCGGCGCGGCGAGGCGTGCGATCCATTATCAAAAACGAGTCCGCCAGACGCTTCCTGTGAGTGCGTGGGCACCGCATCGGGGGCAAATGCGTTGATCGGTAGGCTGGCAGCCGTTGCGCGTGCACATTGCACGAATGGACACACTCGACCGTCGGATGATCATCGGCGCTGCCGGGCTTGCCGGAATGGCCGCGATCTAGAGCGCCGCGCGGTGGCCCGCTCAACCCGCCCGCGGGCGCTGTGGACAGCTCGAACAATACGCTGCAGGAACTGGCCGACAAGATCGCCCGCACTGACCAGGGGATTGCCAAGCCGCGCACACCGATCACCTCGCTCCCGTTCACCATCAGCGCATCGGGGAACTACTACCTCACCGCCAGCCTCGCGCTGGCGACGCTCAACACCAACGCGATCACCATCGCCGCCGGCTACGTGACGCTCGATCTGAGTGGTTTCACGCTGGCGGGCCCGCGCAGCGCGGCGGGCTCCAGTGGTGCCGGAATTCTCGTCTTGAGCTTCCGTCTGGGGATCCGCGTCTGCAACGGTGTGGTCAAGGGGTTCCGCGGAACAGGCGTCGACGTCTCGCAGACGTATCACGCGGTCGTTGACACGGTTGTGTCGCTCGCCAATGGAGCACGCGGTATCCTCGCCGGGAACGAGATCGTGCTGTACCGCCGGGTTCAACCTCTCCGACGGGCTTCAGGCAACCAGCGCGTTCGACTGCACCGCCCACAACAACAGCGGGAACGGCATCTCGATCTTGCCGGGCCTCTGCTCTGGTTGCACCGCGGTCGACAACACGATCGTTGGGATGTTGGTCCTCGGGCGGGCGGACGGGTGCTATGCGCGGCGCAACCAAGACGGTATCAGCCTTTCGAGCTACTCCTCGGTGGCCAACAGCAGCGCCGACCTCAGCACACGCGTGCAGAACTGCCAGGGGAGCCGCGGCGCGACGGGCGTCCACGTGCTCGGCACGCCGACCGACGATATCGTGATCGAGGGGAACTTCCTCTTCCAGAATACCATCGGCATCCAGATCGAGGCGGGCTCGGCACTTGTGGTGCGCAATCAGCTTTCCAACACGACCAACATCAGCGCCATCGCCGGAAACGTGATCGGCCCAACGGTCGACGCCAGCAACATTGCCACCACCAACAGCCCGCACGCCAACTACGTGTTCTGAGCGAGAAGGCTACCGGCTGGCTACGACTCCGCAGCACCTGCAAATGAGAACCCCGGGCCTTGGGCCCGGGGTTCGTTGGTCAACTGGTTGCCCGGTCCGTGCTTGCGCCTTTGGTCGTCGCGGTTGCGGATGGCCCGCGAATCACGGTTGGGCTTCGCGCCCGTGCTTGCGCCCGGGGCTCTTACGGGAAGATCCCGCGGACCTCGTACGCCTGCTGGAGACGCTGCAGCGCGGCGATGTAGGCGGCGGTGCGCAGGTCGCAGTTAAACTGCTTGCGCGCGGCGCGCGTCTTCTGAGCGGCCTTGACCATGTGCTTGTTCAACTCGCGGTCAACGTACTCCAGGTCCCACGCCTGGAAGGTCTTGTTCTGGACCCACTCGAAGTACGAGACGGTGACCCCGCCGGCGTTGCAGAGGATGGCGGGGAGGATCTCGATGCCGCGGTCGCGCAGGATGCGCTCGCCGGCGGGCGTGGTGGGGGCGTTGGCGCCTTCGGCGATGACTTTGCAGTCGAGCATCTTCGCCTCGGGCTCCTGGATCATCTGCTCCAGAGCGCACGGGATGAACACGTCCACCTTGGTCTTGTAGAACTCATCCTTGCTGATCGCGCTCGCCTTGGCGAAGCCCTTTACACCGCCGGTTGCCTTAACGTGCTCGTCGAGAGCGAAGGCGTCGATGCCCTTGGGATTGCCGATGAAGCCGGTGTGGTCGGCGACGGCGATCATCTTGGCGCCCTTGTCCTGGAAGATCTTGCCGCTCCAGGAGCCCACGTTCCCGTAGCCGAGCACGGAGAACGTGCACTTGCTGGGCTTGAGGTTCAACTCGGGGAGCATCTCGACGAGCGTGTCAACAACGCCCTGGCCGGTCGCTTTCTCGCGGCCGAGCGAGCCGCCGAACTCGATCGGCTTGCCGGTGATCACGGCGATGGGGTTGTCTCCGCCGATCTCGGAGAGGAACGAGTACGTGTCGGCGATCCACGCCATGTGCTGGCTGTTGGAGCCAACGTCGGGCGCGGGGATGTCGTAATCGGGCCCGATGTTGTGGGCGATCGCGGTGGTGAAGCGGCGCACGATGCGCTCCATCTCGCCCTTGCTGTGGTCGCGCGGGTTGACCTTGATGCCGCCCTTTCCGCCGCCGTATGGAACGCCCACGAGCGAGCACTTCATGGTCATGAGGAAGGCGAGGCTCTTCACGTCGTCAAGGTGCACGTCGTGGTGGAATCGGAGTCCGCCCTTGTACGGCCCCAGCGCGTTGTTGTGCTGCACGCGGTAGCCCTTGAAGAGCTGCGTCTTGCCGCTGTCCATCTTCACGGGGAAGTGGACCATGATCTCGTTCTTCGGCTGCGCCAGGATCTGC
>JAUXUZ010000359.1 GCA_030680655.1 Phycisphaerales bacterium | reverse complement strand
GCGCGCCCGAGCACCGGCTCCTCGAGAAAGCCGCCCACGCGGGCCGCCGAGTCGAGCAGCGCGATCACGGCCCTGCGTAGCGCGTCGTCCCCGGCGCACAGCCGAGTGACACGCTCGGCGCGGTCGCCCGGTGACAGCCCCGCGACCTCGAAGTAGATCGACTCCGCACGCTTGAAGACAGCCCCCGGATAGCCATCTTCCCGCGTGCTGCTCGTTGGCGGTTCGCTCACGATTCCCCCTCGCCGCGCGAACGCAGCTCGTTGAAGAGCCACACCCGCGCAAACTGCCAGTCACGCGCCACCGTGCTGGCCGACACCCCAAGCGCCAGCGCCGTCTGCTCCACCGTCAGCCCCGCGAAAAACCGCAGCTCAACGACGCGCGACTTCTGCGGGTCGATCTCCGCCAGCCGCGCCAGCGCGCCGTCGAAGTCGATCATCCGCTGCGGCTGATCGAACGAGACCAGCATGCCTTCGTCAAGGGGCACCTGCTGCGCGGGCCCGTCGCCGCTAAGGCCGCCGCCCCCGCGCTTGACGCGGCTGCGTGTCCGAGCGTGGTCGATCAGGATCCGCCGGATCGCCTTCGCCGCCGCGCCGAAGAAGTGCGCCCGGTTCTCCCACGGTGTCTGTGCAGGGCCCACCAGCCGCAGGTACGCCTCGTGCACCAGCGCCGTGGCCTGCAGCGTGTGCGCCGTCCGCTCGTCGTGCAGAAACCGCGACGCGAGCGTGCGGAGTTCCTCGTAGACGATCGGGAACAACTCGTTGGTTGCGGCGGCGTCCCCGCGCTGCGCATCGGCCAGCAGCTGGGTCACCGGGCGACCGGTCGGCGGCGCACGCCCTGGCTCCGTCGCGGGCGCGATCGACGGCACGCGGTCACCGGCCTGTGGTTGAGGCGTGCCGCTGCCCTCGCCGGGTTGTGAGGATCTGTTGCTCATGGAATCCGGCCGTCAGCTGCCCATGCGTCGGGGGTTGTTGGGCACTGTCACACAAGGGTAAGGGCGTTCGGTGGTGCTCCCGGGCGGTGGCGCAACCGGGCTGGCCACCCCCTTTCCCAAGGCCTTTCCTGCAAAGGAAACGGGCATTTTCAAAAAATGCCAAACAAAAACTTGACAGATTCGCCATTTGATGTACCCTAACAAAATGGGTCCATCGCTCGCCTCGTCCAATCTGCCTCTCGCCCCTGAGCACTGGAAAGCCCTCCGAGCAACCTGCGCAGGAGGAACGCAACAGCACCCCGGTGTCTGCCCGACCGCCTGGGGACCCATCGACCGGGCCCTCCCCGGCTGCGGCCTTGGCGTGGCCAAGGTGCACGAGTGGATCGGGACAGGCCCGGGCGACCCACCCGGGCGACGCGGCCACGCGCGTGGCACCTGGCTGCCGCCGCTCTCCATCCTCACCCACCTTGCCCGTCAGGCCGCGAGCATGAGGAGTGGGGGCCTGCTGCTGTGGGTGGGTGAGGCCGTCTGGCCCTTCCCCGCGGCGTTGGTTGATCACGCGGCCGATCCGCTGCTCTCGCGATCGGTCTTCGTGCGTGCGCCCAGCCCCGGCGAGCGTCTCTGGGCGATGGACCTGGCGCTGCGCAGCAGCG
>JAUXUZ010000357.1 GCA_030680655.1 Phycisphaerales bacterium | reverse complement strand
TCGCGCTGACCCGCGCGTTGCGGGCGCCCTCTTTCGTTGCTGGGCGGGTGTCCGCCGTCGGCATGATGATCGGCACCGCGATGCCCTGCGCGCGGAGCGTCTGCACCAGCTCGATGCCCGTCATGTCGCCCAGGTCGTTGTCCACCACGATTACGTCGAACCCCTCGGCGATTCGCTCCATGGCCGCCTTGCCGGTCTCGACTGAGACGATGTTGAGCGTCGTCTCCGCCAGGTAGTGCCGCACCAGGCGCCGGTCCATTGCTGAGTCGTCGACGTGGAGCATCGAACCGACGATCTTCGTCGGGTCGACATTCTCGAGGATGAAGCTCCCCTCCATCGGATCGACCGTCAGGAAGTCGCGCACGTTGATCGGCGACTTGAAGCGGAGGCCGACCTCGTGGATCAGCCCTTTCACGTGCCGGCACCGAACCGCCAATGCTTCAATCGGCACCTCGTGTCCGTCGCGGTGCCGCAGAAAGGCCATGCAGCGCGTGCTCGGGTGTACGTACGAGTTGTGCAGGATCCCCAGGCCCTCCGACGAGATGTTCCGTGCGGCGTACTGAAGGCTGATGCTCGCGCCACCCGGCTGGTGCATCTCAACCCGTACCGACAGCTGTACATAGTCGAGCCGGATGCACTTGCGTGCTTGCGAAGACCCGCGGCTGGCCGCCTCAAGCTCCTCGTGCAACTTCTGAAGATCGGCCGCCTTCAGACGCACGGTGTTCGTCAAGGGCGATTGCGGAGGTTGCGAAGGGGTTGGGGGCATTGGCTACCTGCGCGCCGGGCGCGTGTGGAAACAAGGGGTCGCACACCAGAGATCGGACCGTTTGGCCAGCCGGTGTAACGACACTCGCCCGTTGTCCGCTCGACGCCCCCCTGCCATGCACCCACTTGGGTTATCGGGCGCTACGACCCACTCGCGCCACGGTAGAAACCACGACCGGCACCTCGACGACCACCCCTTCGGCAGGCACGAACACCCGATCCCCCGCGCCGGCCCGCACTTCACCCATACCCGTAAAGCCGCCAAAGGCCGGGAGCACCAACTGCCCCTTCGAGAGCCAGAAACAGGCCACCCGCGCCGAATCGCCGGGCGACCGCAACCGCACGGCCGGATGAACATGCCCCGCCAGGGTCGCCGTGCCCGTCCCTGCGGCCAGCGGGTGGTGCCGAAGTGTCAGGCCGCGATCGTCAAACGGCTCATCCACGCAGCGGATGCCCGCCGAACTCGGCGGGTCGCCCGCCGCCTGATCGTGGTTGCCCCGCACAAGCACAACGTCAACTCCGCGGTGTTCCCATCGCCACCGCTCAAGCAGGTCCAGCGTTCGCGGGTCGCGCCCCCCTGCAGCGTGGAGCAGGTCGCCCAGCACGACAAGCCGCTCGGTTTCGGCCTGAACGATCATCGCCGTCAGGCGCTTGAGCGCATCAGCCGTGGTCGCTTCCAGCACGCTCCCGCTGATCGGCACCCCCCCACGCGCAAACGCCGACGCTTTTCCGATGTGCAAATCGGCAACGTAGAGCGTCCGGTCTGACCAGCGCACCACGCCGCGCCCTGCCAGCAAGCCAAGCTCATGATCGCCGATGCGGACCGTCGTCACGGGGTTCCTCTCGCCTTGCCCTTCGAGCAAGCGGCGCGGCCCGCCGGTGGCCCACCCGCTCGCGTCTCGAGCGTGACCAGCATACGCGAGAGCCGGTCCGTCCACTTCTCGGTTGTCAACTGCTCGCGCAGCGAGTCAACCCACAGCGGGAACGCAAACGGCGACAGGCAGGGGAGGTCCTTCACCGCCAACGTCGCGTCGGCGAGCCGCTCCAACGCGCCGGCCAATCGCCGATACTCAAGCTGCCTCTCCAGCACCTGGCGACGCGCCTGATCAAGCAGTAGGTTCCCCGCGTCGTACTCGCTGAACACGTCGTAGAACAACTCGCTCGAGGCCTGCAGGTGGCGGTTGGACCTCCCCTGCCCGGGAAAGCCCGGGATGATCAAGCCCGCCACCCGTGCGATCTCCCGGAACTGCCTGCGTGCGAGCTGCGCCGCGTTCAGACAGGCCAGCAGGTCCTCGGTCAAGCCCGCCGGCGAAAGCGCACTCCGCCAGTCGGCCTCTCTGAACTGAATCGGCGTCGGTGAAAGCAGGTGAAACCCATAGTCGTTGCTCGCAAGCACAAACGTCCGCGGCTCGGCCCGCGCGAACCGCCACGCGGCCAACGCCGCGAGCCCCTCGTGCACCAGCCGCCCCTCCAGCGGATAGACAAACGCGTGGTGCCCCTCGCTCGTCGTCGCGTACTCGATCAGCAACTCGCCCGGCTGCGGCAGCGTTGACCACGCGTCTTGAAGCCGCAGGATCGGTTCCGCCGCCTTCATCTCAGGCCCGCGGTACACGCCCCGGTGCGCCTCCCCCAGCCGCACCCGAACCGCGCTAGCCAGGTGTGTGGAGATCGCCATGCGCGAGCCCTGCCACGAGGGCACGTTCCCCCGCGCCCTTCGCGCCGGCCGCACCACCGCCGTCATGTCACGCACCCGCACAAGCTCCAGCACCCGCCCAGAAAACGCGAAGATGTCCCCCGGCGCCATCCGCCCGATGAACGACTCTTCCACCGAGCCGAGCACCTTGCCGTTGGCCATCCTGACGGCGATGCTCGCGTCCGAGGTAATCGTCCCGATGTTCAGCCGGTGGTTCCGCACCAGCGAAGCCGCCGACATCCGCCACAGACCGTCGGGCGGGTCGTCCTGCGTTGCCCGCGCGTAGTGCGCGTACGCCGTCAGCGCCGGACCGCCGCGGTGAATGTAGTCCATCGCCCAACGCCACTGATCGTCGGTCAGGGCGTTGAACGCGTTCGTCGTGCGCACCTCCGCCAGCAGCCGCCGCTCGTCAAACCCGCCCCCCACCGCCACCGTCATCATGTGCTGCACCAGCACGTCCATCGCCAGCACCAGCGGCTCGCGCTCCTCGACGTCCACCGGCCCCCCCTCCGCGGCGATCGCGTCACGCGCAGCCGCGAACTCCACTAGCTCCAGCGCGTTGGTCGGCACGCACACGATCTTCGAGACGCCCCCTGGCTGGTGCCCCGACCTCCCCGCACGCTGCAGGAACCGCGCGATCCCCTTCGGCGAGCCGATCTGAATAACCTGGTCCACCGGCGCAAAGTCCACGCCGAGGTCAAGGCTGCTGGTGCACACCACGCACTTGAGCTCGCCCGCCTTGACCGCCTCCTCCACGCGACCACGCAGCTTCCGGTCGAGCGACCCGTGGTGGATCGCCACCTTGCCCATGTACTTGTTGCTCGCACGCAGCAGCGACGAGAACCAGATCTCCGACTGCGACCGTGTATTGGTAAACAGCAGCGTCAAGTTCGACGCGTCGATCGCCTCACACACCTGCGGCAGCAGGCGGATCCCCAGGTGACCGGCCCACGGGAACCGCTCAATGTCGGGCGGGATGATCGTGCGGAACTGGTACTCCCGCCGCCCCTGCCCACGCACCATCACGCCCTGCGGCGCCCCCGCCCCAAGCAACACCCTCATCGCCTCGTCCAGGTTACCCAGCGTCGCCGACAACCCCCACGTCCGCACCGACGGACTCAACGCCCGCACCCGCGCGAGCCCAAGCTCGGTCTGCACCCCCCGCTTTGTTCCCAGCAGCTCGTGCCACTCGTCAACGATGACCGCTCGGATTCCTGCGAGCGGCGAGAGCGTCCCCCCTTCTCCCGGCTCTGCGGGAGAAGGCCCCGCCGGTCCCCCGGCGGCGGATGAGGGTGTCTTCCCGCCCGCCTCCCCTACAAGGTCCGGGTACGAGAGCATTACCGACAGGCTCTCGGGCGTCGTGACAAGGATGTTCGGCAGTCCGTCCACCCGCTGCTTCCGCTTCCGGCTCTGCGCTGTGTCGCCCGTTCGCAGTTCAACAGACCAGTTCAACCCCAGCCCTTCCACAGCCGACGCGAGCGCTTCCGCTGTGTCGTTCGCCAGCGCCCGCAGGGGCGTCAGCCAGAGCACCTTCAATCCGCGCTCGCGCTTGCGGCTCCCTCCTTCCCCTCGACGCGCCACCTCTTCAAGCAGCGGGCCCAGCGCTACCGCGAGCGTCTTGCCCATCCCCGTCGGCGCGTGGAGCAGCCCGCTCTTGCCGTTCAGGTACGCCGACCAGACCTGCTCCTGGAAAGGAAAGGGCGACCAGCCGCGCGAAGCCAACCACGATCGGGCGGGAGCGAGCGGGTCAGCGGCGGTCACCGCCGCCGCGCCCTGCGCGTGCGCCTTCTTCCGCCGCGCTCCAGGTGGCTCATTCCTCACCCCTTCACCCCCGAGCTCCTGACGTGCTGCGCCAGCAGCCCCTTCACAAAGCCTAGCGTGTCCGCCTCCTCGGACTTCTTGTCCGTCCGCCAACGCTTCATCCGAGGGAACCGCGTCGCCACCCCGCTCTTGTGGCGCGGGCTCGCCGCGATCCCTTCGAACGCGATCTCGAATACCAGCCGCGGCTCAACAAGCCGGCCACCGCCACCCTGCAGCCGCCCGGTCGTGTGCTCGCGCACAAACGCATCGACCTTCAGGATCTCCTGATCCGTCAGCCCCGAGTACGCCTTCGCGATCGGCACCAGCTCACCCTCGCCGCCCTGAGGTCCGGTCCACACAGCGAACGTGTAGTCAGTAAACAGCGAGGCCCGCCGTCCTGAGCCGCGCTGCGCCACCGTCAGTACACAATCAACCAGGTACGGGTCCACCTTCCACTTCCACCACCCCGCCCGCTGGGGCGAATCGATCAGCGTCGTTTTGGTCCGGCCAACGCCGTAGGCCGAGTCGAGGTGCTTGAGCATGATCCCCTCGACGTTCCGATCCCGTGACCCGGAGCGCAACTCCGCCAGCGCCTCCCACGACGCAACCTCGAGCACCTCCGACACCTGCAGCAGCGGCCCGCCGAAGCGCCGCACGACCCCCTCGAGAATCGCCCGCCGCTCACGCAGAGGCCTCGCCCGCAGGTCCTCTCCCCGCTCCTCCAACTGGTCGTACGCGCGGAAGATCACCGGCACATCCGCAAACAGCAGGCCCGTCGGTTGCCTCTTGTTGATGCGGTGCTGCAGATCGGCAAACGGCAGCGGCCGCCCGTTCTCCCACGCCAGCAGCTCGCCGTCGAGCACCGTCCCATCCGGCAGGCGATCGGCCGTCTCGAGCAGATCAGGGAACCGCTCCGTCAGCAGCTCTTCGCCACGCGACCAGAGCGCCACGCGCCCCGCCCGCTTGATCAACTGCCCGCGGATGCCGTCCCACTTCCACTCAGCCTGCCACTGTGCAACCGGCCCGAGGTTCTCACCGATAAACGCCGTGTCCTCAAGCTGGTGCGCGAGGAAGAACGGGTACGGGTTCCAGTTCACGCCCCGTCCATCGCCACCCTCATCCGGCGGCCGCATCAGCGAGCGATAGAACTCCGCCGTCGGTGACCATTCTCCCATCAGCCGGTGGTCCATCTCCTCCTGCGCCACGCCCGCAACCTGCGACAGCGCCCGCACCGCCAGCAGGCGCGACACGCCCACACGGAACGTCGCGCTGATGAGCTTGTGGAAGATGAACTTCCCCCGCTGGTCGAGCTGATCCCAGGTCTTGAGAACCATGGCCTTCTTGTGCGTCTCTTCGTGCCGCGCCATCGACACGATCCGCCCCTGGATCACCTCGCGCAGCGAGAGGTCCGCGGGCGCTGTCGGCGGCGGCAGGATCAGCGACAGCACCTCCGAGAAGTCCCCCACCGCCCCGTGCGACTCGCCGATCAGCCACTCCGGGTAACCAGAAGTCTCCGCCGCCCACGCGTACAGCTGCGTGTAGTTCACCGCCCGCTTCACGCGCCGGCCCGTCAGCAGCGCCAGCGCCCACGCCGCGTCCTCCGCCGGCGCCGACGAGAAGTACCGCACCAGCGCTGCGACCTTGTCGGCCGTGCCGGAGGAAGCGTCGAGCTCCTCGAACAGTTGGGCGAACCTCTTCACGCGTCCCCCCCTTCACCCAACAGGAGTCCCTGTTCTTCCTGATGGTCGTCCCCATCCGCTTCGCCCGTGCCGCCGCCTTCCTCAGCGCCCGCTTCGCCTTCCCACCGTGTCGGCACGGCGAAGGCGTGCTTGCCCTTTTCATTCAGGAACCGCACCACCGGCCCGATCGCCCCGTGCGTCACGCCGATCGACTCCGCCCCTGTCGCTTCGATCGACGACATGATGCCGTGCCAGTCCGCGTGGTCAGAGAGCGCAAACCCCGTATCGAGCGACCGCCGCCGGCGCGCGCCGCGGATCTGCATCCACCCCGAAGCCATCGCCGTCGCCAGGTCCTTCACCGCGTTCCGCTTCACAAGGTTGAACGCCCACGGGCTGCGCACCGCGCTGGGCGGCGCGAGCACCATCGCACGCCCCGAGGCCGCCCGCACCGACTCTTGCGTCGCGACAGCCACCCCCGGGAGCTTCACTCCTGCCTCTCGATACGCCGCGGTGCACCGCGCCAGCGCTCCGTGCATCAGGATCGGCCCGATGGTCGGATCGAGCCCGGCCATGATCCGCTGCGCCTTCCCCAGCGCGTAGCACGCCACCATGCTGGTGCGGCCCGCGTCGGCGTTCGCCCTCCACCACGCGTTCATCTTCGCCATCACCTCCGCCTGCGGCCTCCACGCGTAGACCGGCAGCCCGAACGTGCTCTCGGTGATGAAGGTGTGGCACCGCACCGGCTCGAACGGCTCGCTCACGCCGTCATCCTGCGTCTTGTAGTCGCCGCTCACCACCCACGTCTCGCCCGATGACGCGTGCTCGACACGCACCTGCGCCGATCCGAGCACGTGCCCCGCCGGGTGCAGCGAAACGACCACGTCACCGAACCGCTGCCGCTCGCCGTACGGCAACGCGTCGATCAGCCCCTCCACCTGCCGACCGAACCGTGCGTTGAGCACCACCGCCCCAGTCGGCGAGGACAGGTACCGCTTGTGCCCCCACCGCGCGTGGTCGGTGTGGCCGTGCGTGATTACCGCGCGCGACACCGCCTTCCACGGATCGATGTAGAACCCGCCAGCCTCACAGAAGAGGCCCCGATCGGTCGTCCGAACCAGCGCAACCATGAACCCAAGCCTACGGCCCTTAGAAGGGAGTTGTTCGGTAGCCGCCCCCTGGGGACTCGGGTGCCACAGACTCCTCCGCTCTGGGAGGAGTCAGTGCAGCGACCCCCAACGAAAAAGGCCCGGCAACTCTGCCGGGCCTTGCTCGATCATCGCTTCGTTGACTATTTCGCCGCAGGAGATGCCGTCTTCGATGCCTCCAGCGCCGCGGCCACGCCCGGTACGCCATCAGCGCCCGACGGCACGGTGATGGATGAACCCTCAAAGTCGCTCCCGATCGGCTCCATACGGCCGCCCAGGTGCTTCGCAAGGAACGCCTCTGTCACTGCGTAGAAGCTCAGCCGGTTCTGCGGCCGCGCAAAGCCGTGCCCCTCGTCGGGGTAGACAACGTACGTCACGGGCAGGCTCTTGCTCTCCATCGCGCTGACGATCTGCTCAGCCTCAGTGAACTTCACGCGCGGGTCGTTGTACCCCTGGCCGATCAGCAGCGGCTTGCTGATCTTGTCCACGAACGTGAGCGGGCTGCGGCTCTCAAGGAACTTCTGCCCCTCGGGCGTGCGCGGATCACCAACCTGGCGAGCCATCATGTCCAGCATCGGCGCCCAGTGCGGCGGGATGCTCTTGAGCAGGGTGTTCAGGTTGCTCGGCCCGACAATGTCCACGCCGCACGCGAACACGTCCGGCGTGAACGTCAGGCCCACGAGCGTCGCGTACCCGCCGTACGAACCGCCCATGATCGCCACCTTGTCCTTGGGCGCGATCTTCTTCGCAACCGCCCAGTCCACCGCGTCGATCAGGTCGTCGTGCATCGCCGCCGCCCACTGCAGGTTCCCCGCGTTGCGGAACTTCTTGCCAAAGCCCGTTGACGACCGGAAGTTCACCTCAAGGCACGCGTACCCGCGGTTGCTGAGCCACTGCGCCGTCGGGTTGAACCCCCACGAGTCGCGTGCCCATGGGCCGCCGTGCACGTTCAGCACCATCGGCACGGGCCGCTCGGGCACGCCGTCGCCGTTGGCGTCCGAGCCCGGCGGCAGCGTCAGGTACGACACCAGGTCCATCCCGTCGCGGCTCTTGATTACCACCGGCTGCATCTTCACCAGCGGCTGGTTCTCAAGACGCTTGTTGTTGGTGTACAGCAGCGTCGCCTTCTTCGCCGGGCGGTCGTACGTGTAGACGCGCGCCGGCCCGTTGTCGACCGTGTAGCTCACCAGCCAGGTCTGGTCGTCGCCCGAGCGTGCCTGCACGTTCACTTCGCCATCGGCAACCGTCTTGAGGTAGTCAAGGTCCGGCTGGATGGTCGCGTCGAGCACCTTCCAGTACTGACGCTCATACTCGAAGCTCACCGCCTGGATCTTGCCCGTGCGCGGGTCTTCCATCACGCCCCCACCGTCCACGCGCGGGTCCTGGGCCAGCACTCTCGTCTCGCCCGTCGCCCAGTCCATCTCGACAAGCGCTGAGGTGTTCGTCTTGCGCCCTTCGCTCATGTAGAGCGTCTTGCCGCTCTTGTCAAAGCCGATCGGCATCGTCGACTGCGCATCCTCAAGACCGACCGACATGAACGGCTCCCACGAGGCGGGCCCGCCCTCCTTGCCCGTGTTCTTGAAGTAGTCCACACCGCCTGCCGCGTTGGGCACCCCGGCGATCCGCACGTTGTAGTCGTCGTCGATCACAAACTGGGCGTACTTGTCGTTCTGCAGCAGCACTTCCAGCTTGCCCGTCGAGAGCTCCAGCATGTAGAGGTCGTGGTACTGCGGGTTCCGGTTGTTCAGCCCAACCACGACCTTGCCCGGGTGCTTGGCGCTCAGCGCTGAGATGCGGGCCGCCGGGCGCAGCGGCTGCCCCGTCGGCAGCGTGATCGGCTTGCCGTCAGGGCCGGGGATGCTCTCAAACGGCGTCAAGTCACGGACCGGTTGGTCGGCGTGGTGCACATTCACCGCGTACACCTTCCAGTTCTCGTCACCCCCCTGGTCCTGCAGGTACAGGATGTGCGTGTTGTCGTACGCCCACATGTACGTCCGGATGCCGCGGCTCGCGTCGTGGGTTACAACCTTCGCCTTGTCCAGAGCCCCCTTTGGGGCGACGAAGACGTTCATGACACCCTTGGCATCGGGAGCGATCCACGACACCCACTGACCGTCGTGGCTGAGGCTGCCGCCGCGCTTGTCCGGGTTCCCAAACAGCACGTTCCGCGGGATCAGCGGGTGATCGGCCGCGTGCACGGCCTGGGCCGATGCAGCCGCGTTGAACAGGACGGAAGCGGTAACGACGGTGGCGAGAAGACTCTTCACGTGGGGGCTCCGGGGTAAAAAGAGCAATGTCCGAGAACCTCCAAGCATATCAGGGTCACGAATTAGCCCATCTCCCACCCAGGTACGCATTATTCGGTTGTCAGCACGGACATTATCGGTAGACTGTGTTATCGACCCGGCCTGCGGCCGGCTGCCGAAGGGAGCCCGATCATGCTATCTACCCGCTCGCTGTCCGCTCTGCGCACCGTAATCGCGGCCTGCGCGTTCCTGATGCCAGCCGCAGCCGCATTTGCCCAGCCAATCACCTGGACCGGTGCCGGCGATGGTGTCTCCTGGAACCAGTCAGCGAACTGGTCGCCCGTCGGGCTCCCCGGTTCTACCAGCAACGTCATCGTTCCCGCTGGCGCGCCGATCAACCTGAATACTGGCGCGACGATCAGCAGCCTGAACACCGACCGCGCCATCACGCACACCGCCGGCTGCGCCGTCCTCACCATCACCGGCGGGCTCAACCTCGGCGCCAGCGGCTCAATCACCACCACTTCATCCGGCTGCAACAACCTCACCTTCTCCGGTACGCAGTCCGTCACCGGCACGGGCATCATCCGCCTCAACTCCGGCTACATGACCGTCGCCGGTGCCAGCGCCACCCTCACCATCGCCAGCGGCGTCACCGTCGAGGCCGCCAACAACAACGCCAGCATCGTCATCAACACCGGCAACACCCTTTTCAACCAGGGAACCATCCGCGCCAACGCCGCCTCACGCACCGTCAACATCGGCGGATCCGCCACCGGCAACCTCACCAACGACACCACCGGCGTCATCGAGGCCTCCAACTCCGGCACCATCAACATCGCCACCGTCACCTGGACCAACAACGGCACCTTCCTCGTGAGCAGCGGAACGCTCTCACTCGGCGGCACCTTCAACGCCCTGGGCACCATCAGCCGCACCGCCGGCACCATCGGCATCAGCGGCAGCTACACCGGTGCCTCCATCAACGCCAACGCCGCCACCGGCTCGTTCAACCTCGGCAGCAACGCCGCCTTCAACGGCACAACCTTTAATGCCGCCGACGGGCAGGGGTTCACCCTCACCAGCGGGTTCAGCATGAACGCCTGCACCCTCAACGCACCGCTCGCACTCAGCGGCGGCTGCAGCATCCTCACCATCACCGGCGGGCTCAACCTCGGCGCGAGCGGCTCAATCACCACCACTTCATCCGGCTGCAACAACCTTACCTTCTCCGGCACACAGTCGATCACCGGCTCCGGTCTCATCCGCCTCAACACCGGCTACATGACCATCGCCGGCACCGCCGCCACCCTCACCGTCGCCAGCGGCGTCACCGTCGAGGCCGCCAACAACAACGCCAGCATCGTCATCAACACCGGCAACACCCTCCTCAACCAGGGAACCATCCGCGCCAACGCCGCCTCACGCACCGTCAACATCGGCGGATCCGCCACCGGCAACCTCACCAACGACACCACCGGCGTCATCGAGGCCTCCAACACCGGCACCGTCAGCATCGCCACCGTCACTTGGACCAACAACGGCACCTTCCTCGTGAGCAACGGCACTTTGAACCTCGGCGGCACCGGCGCAGCACTCGGCACCATCAGCCGCACAGGTGGCACCGTCAACCTCACCGGCAACTACACGGGGCCGATCCTCACGATCTCCAACGCCACCGGGCCGATCGTCTTCGGCTCCGGCACCAGCTTCAACGGCACCACGCTCAACGCCATCGACGGCCAGACCTACACGTCAACCAGCGCGTTCACCATGAACGCCTGCACCCTCAACGCCCCCCTCACACTCAACGGCGGCTGCAGCATCCTCACCATCACCGGCGGGCTCAACCTCGGCGCGAGCGGCTCAATCACCACCACTTCATCCGGCTGCAACAACCTCACGTTCTCGGGCACGCAGACCATCAGCGGCTCGGGCCAGATCATCCTCGCCAGCGGCTACGCAACCGTCGCAGGAACCAACGCAGTCCTGACGATCGGCAGCGGCGTTACCTTCCGCAACACCGGCCTCCACAACGGCAACTTCTACATCAACGCTGGCAACACACTGCTCAACCTCGGCACCATCACAGCCACCGGAGCCGCACGCTCACTCACCATCAACGGCACACCCACCAGCACGTTCAGCAACCAGCCGGGCGGAACGCTCTCGGCGTTCAGCGCCGGCCAACTGGTCATCGACAACAACCTCGGCAACTCCGGCCGCATCGTTGCGGGCACAAACGGCACAGTCGTTCTCGCCGCGTCTCGCATCCTCACCAACACCGCCGACGGCGAGATCGAACTCCAGGGCACAGGGCCCAACTCAACGACAGACTTCGGCCGCATCCGCATCCTCGGCACGCTCAACGCCGGCGGCACCCTCGCCGTCACCTACCCCAACGGCCTCGTCCCGGGCTGCCGCATCGCCGTGCCCATCATCACCACGCAGGGCGCCGGCGTCATCAACGGCCAATTCGCCGTTCGCACCGGCCCACCCAAGCCCTCACCGTTCGCGATCTACTTCAGCGTCACCCCCACCGGCGCGATCTTCTCCTCCACCAACCTCGCAGACGTCGGCTCCGCCGGCGCAGTCCCGCAGCCAGACGGGGTGCTCGACAATAACGACTTCATCGTCTTCATCGACCTCTTCTTCTCGCTCAACCCGATCGCCGACCGCGGCAGCACCGGCGGCGTGCCCGGTTCCGACGGAACCTGGGACAACAACGACTTCATCGTTTACATCGACCAGTTCTTCGCCGGCTGCGGCTGACGCCAATGGCGTCCCAGGCCACCAGTTACCCCATCTTCTCATCTTCCTGCGCAAACCGCTTGGCTAACCGCCAGATCCGGTGTACCTTGATAGCAGGCGCTTGGCGTTGCCACGCCCGTTTCTGCAACACGCGTCGCCCACAGCGGTATCACCCACACTGCCATCCACACCGACCACCAGCGGAGCACTCAATGCGTTCAGCCCTCGCCGTTGCCGCCCTCTGCACACTCTGCGGATCGGCCCTCGCCCAGCCCTTCCACTACGCGATCAACCAGCCCGCCTCGTCGCTCTCCTACAACATCAACTTCACGGCCCCCTTCCAGACTTCGCCCGCCGGCAGCAGCTACTTCGTCGGCGCCGCGGCCGGACCCGACGCCGTCATCGGCAACGCCGACGACAACCCCGCGCTGACGCGCACCATCCCCGGCTTCAGCGGTGGTGACGTCAACACCAACCAGTACGTCAACCTCACCAGCGGCAACATCAGCGCGAGCGGCAACAACGGCACCACGGTGATCCGCCCCTCCGGCTCCTATGACGCCGCCTTCAACACCGTCGCGGGCACCGTCGCCATTACCAACCTCAACACCAACCTGCTGGGCGGCTCAACCGCCGCCATCACGGCCAACGCCACGATCGGCTACTCCACCTTCCGCACCCGCGTGCCCACCTGCACGGTCTTCAGCTTCGGGCCCATCACCGTGCCCGTCGGCACGATCAACGCCACATCCATCACCGGCGTGCAGAACGGCCCCTCCACCAACGGCGCCCTCACGCCCGTCAACGGCCAGCCCGGCCATTACACCTTCTCGGCCATGGTCCCCGCGGCCGTCACCGTCACCGGAACCCTCAACGGCGCTCCCGCGCCGTTCGAACCGCAGAACGTCACCCTCGCAGTCACCGGCACCGTTGACCTCACGCAGCCGTCCGCGCCGGTCACCGCGCAGATCACTGTGAACGAAACGCAGACCGATGCCACGCCCGTCCCCCTCGACCCGATCGCATTTAACGAAGTCCCCCTCTGTACCGGTGCCGCCCTGCTGATCAAGCTCACCCTCGCATCAACCTCAACCACCATCGGCCTCACCGCAAACCTCACCGCCGCCGGCACGCTCACCGCCTGCGGCCCAGCCGACATCGGCCGCCAGGGCGGAGTCGCCGGTGCCGACGGCCTGCTCAACAACAACGACTTCGTCGTCTTTATCGACTACTTCTTCAACAGCAACCCCCTCGCCGACCGCGGCACCACCGGCGGCGTCCCCGGCACCGACGGCCAGTACGACAACAACGACTTCATCGTCTTCATCGACCAGTTCTTCGCCGGCTGCAACTGAGCCGCCCAGCAAGCCGTCCGGCAACATCAAGAGTGACCAGCAACAACAAAGCCCCGGCCAGCGCCGGGGCTTGTTCGTTCTTATTCCACGAGTTCAATCCGTCACATCCGCCAGAGGCTGCTCGACCACGTGAGCCCGGCCCCAAAGGCCACGAACATCACCAGTTGCCCCTCCTTGATCCGCCCGCCACGCCGCAGCTCATCGAAGCACAGTGGCACACTCCCCGCGGACGTGTTGCCGTACTTCTCAATATTGACGTACAGGTGCTCCTTGTCGATCCCGAACCGCTCCGACGCGGCCTCAAGAATCCGGATGTTCGACTGGTGGCACACGAACATGTCGACGTCCTCGACCGACAGCCCCGCCTTGTCCAGCGTCTCCTTGATCAGCGAGCAGAACGTCGTCACCGCGAACTTGAACACCTCGCGCCCGTTCATGTGCAGGCACCCCGTCCGCACCAGCGCGCGATCGGCCCCATCCTTGATGTGCTCGTCCCACCCCGGCATGTACAACTCCTGCCAGCCGTTCCCGTTGGCGTGGTTGCACTGCGCCACAACACCCTTGCTCACATCGTCGGTCGCGCGCAGCACCACCGCCCCCGCCGCATCGCCGAACAGGATCGCCACGTTCCGGTTGGTGTAGTCGGTGATCGCGCTCACCGTGTCGCACCCGATCACCCCCACCGTCTTGAACGAGCCCGACCGGATCAGATCGTGCGCGGTGTTGAGCGAGTACACAAACCCGCAGCAGGCCGCGCCGATATCCCACGCCGCCGCCGTGCCGCACCCAAGCTCCGAAGCCACCAGGCACGCCGTCGAAGGGCACCGCATGTCCTGGGTGATCGTCCCGCAGATCACAAGGTCAAGCTCGTTCGGCGCGACGCTCGCGCTCTCCAGCGCCCGCCTCAGCGCATCGGTGCAGAGCGTCCGGTTGCTCTCGCCATCGGCCGGGTCACAGATCCGCCGGTTGCGGATGCCCGTGCGCTGGAAGATCCAATCGTCGCTGCTGTCGCACAGCGCCGCGATCTGGTCGTTGCTCACCACCCGCGTCGGCACCGCCGAGCCCGATCCGAGGATCGCAACGCCGATCTTCGGCAACGCGGGCGGCTTGGCGGAGACAGCAGCAGCAGATGGTGTGCCCATGGGTCGCCCGCATCATACGCGCCCACACCAGTAACCCACGAGCCCTCTGCGGCAGCACAGGGACAGCCCACCACAATGGTCCATCTATCCCCGCACGCGCCAGCTGATTCAAAATCCCCCGCCCACCACTCACGCCACCGGCGCCGGGTTCCCCATCTGAGCGTTCATCTGCTCGACCTCGGTCAGCCGCTCGACGATCGCCTGGTTCAACCCCGTCTTGACGTACAGCTGGCACTGCTTGATCGCCGCCCGGATCGACCGGTCCGACGACGAGCCGTGCGCGATCATGCAGATCCCGTTCACGCCAAGCAGCGGAGCGCCGCCGTGCTCGTGGTAGTCGTTCTTCTTGAAGATGTCCTTGAACACCGGCTCAAGCGCCAGCATCAGGTTCGGGTCGCGCAGCATGATCTCACGCGCCAGCCCCGAGAACAGGCTCTTCGCCAGCCCCTCCACCGTCTTGAGCACCGTGTTGCCCAGCATCCCGTCGCTCACCACCACGTCCGCCCCGCCCTCGAACAGCTCACGCCCCTCGATGTACCCCACGAAGTTAATCCCCGGCGTGTTCTTGAGCCTGTTGTACGTCTGCCCGATCAGGTCCGTCCCCTTCCCCTCCTCCGTGCCGATGTTCAGCACCGCCACGCGCGGGTCTTCGCGCCCCAGCAGCTTCTTCGCCACCACCTCGCCGATGATCCCGTACTGCTGAAGGTGCGTGTCGCGCGGCTCTGGGTTCCCGCCCGCATCCATCAATACAAACGGCCCGCAGAACGTCGGGATCGTCACCGCGATGCCCGGCCGGTGCACGTGCTCAAGCCGACGCATGTACATCGTCGCCGCGCTCACGCACGCCCCCGTGCTCCCCGCAGAGAGCACCGCATCGCAGCGCTCGCCCCCCACCGCCGCCGCCTTGGCCGAGCCAAGCTTGGCCATGTGCACGATCGACGATTCCGGCTTGCCGCGCACCGCCTCCACGGCGTGCTCGTGCATCTCGATCACATCGGGGCAGTGGTGAATGACAAACCGCGGCTCGTTGACGCCGTAGTCAGCCAGGTATTCCTTGATGACCGGTTCCTGCCCGATCAGCACCAACTGGTCATCCGGCTCGAGGATCTCCCTCGCCAGCATGCACCCCTTGAGAATCGCGTCGGGCGCGTGGTCGCCGCCCATCACGTCGATGCCGATGCGCATGAGGCGGGTCACTCCGATAAGCGAAGGGGATGAACCAGAAGCACCGAGTTCAGCGTGCCCGTCCGCCAGCCGCGCCATCAAGGCGCCAGCGACACGACGCGGTCACGCAAGGGTCAGACTTGCTCGCCGCCTTCAGCCTTCTTCTTCTTCTTCGGGGCGCCGATCCCCAGCTTGTGGACGACCACCGTCAGCCCCGGACGCACATAGCCAGACTCGGCCGACGCGCGGTGGTGGAGCTTCGGCATGCCCGAGACCGGGTCAACGCCGATGGAGATCGCTTCCATAGCGTGGTGGGCGCGGCGGCGGCGTGAACGGCCGTAAGAAATTCTTTGTGGAGGGAGCATGAAAAAGGGTCCTGTCAGTCCTCAGGACGACCAAAAGCGGCCGGACCAAGGGGGGAAAGGTTAGGAGGGGGTCCTTCCGCGGTCAACCTCTGCGAACGAAGCCCCCATAGCCCCTCTCCCAGCTCCGCTGGGAGAGGGTGGCCGAGGCTCGGCGAGGCCGGGTGAGGGTGCCTGCCCCCTTCTCCCAGTTCGCTGGGAGAAGGGGGCGAGGCTCTGCAAGCCGGATGAGTGTGCCTTGACGCCTCGAACCGCGCAGCGGTCATAGCCCGGGGCACCGCCCCCGGTCAACCACCCCACAAACCCGAACCGCGTCAGCGGTTCTACACGCTCCCTCGGTCGCACTCTGTACCAGCGACCACCGCATCGCACGCCACGGCCGCCCTCCCCACCCGTGACTCAAGCATCACGCCCGACACCCCTCCTCCCTTGACCCCACCACCCAAAGCGCTAAACTCGCCCGATCGCCTCCGTAGCTCAGTGGGTAGAGCAGCTGACTCTTAATCAGCGGGTCAAAGGTTCGAGTCCTTTCGGGGGCACTTCATTCTGCATCGCGGCCCCGGTTTCACCGGGGCCGTTTGCGTTTTGATGCGGGTTATCGGCGCCCGTCTATGCGCCACTTGCGAGCGAAAAAGATCCTCACCGCTGCTTATCCGAACCGCCCCGACACCATGCCCGAACCACGCGCGACCAATCGCTCGCCCACATCCCCCGCTGAGCCGCGGTGGATGTGCTACTGGCTCACCGCTGCTGGCATCTACAACCTTGTCTGGGGGGCGGCGACAATCGCAGCGCCTGAGTTCACACTCCGTCTGCTCGGCGTGAACGCGGCGACCAACGAAGTTTGGCCGCAACTCTGGGGTTGCATCGGCATGATCGTGGGCGTCTATGGCATCGGCTACCTGATCGCCGCCCGCAACCCCACTCGCCATTGGCCTATCACTCTCGTCGGTTTGCTTGGAAAAATCTTCGGGCCGATCGGATTCGTCATGGCCGCGGGGCAGGGGCAGCTCCCATGGTCGATGGGCTGGACGCTGCTCACCAACGACCTGCTGTGGTGGGTGCCGTTCACGCTCATCCTGCTGCATGCCGCGCGGGTCTACCGCCGCTCCGCCTCCGCCACACCCCCTGCAAGGACGCATCCGTGAGCAACTTGAATCCAAGCGACACGACCGGCGCAATCATCGTCTTCGGCGCGGCGGGCGGTATCGGCACGGCTCTCTGCCAGACGCTCCGAGCCAGCGGCCGTAACGTGCTTGCCGTCGGTCGCACGAGGGGCCGCCTCGACATTCTGCGCGGCACCGTCGATGTCGAAACCGCCCTCGCAGACGCCACCCACCCGGCTGAAGTCGATGCCCTCTTCGCCGCCGCGCTCGCCACTCATGGGCGCATCGCCGGCGTCGCCAACCTCGCCGGCGCGTTCATCCTCAAGCCCGCACACCTCACTACCGATAGCGACTTCGCCAACCAACTCACCGCCAATCTCATCACCGCCTTCAACATCCTCCGTGCCTCCGTCAAGGCCATGCACGACGCCGGCGGCTCCATCGTGCTCATGTCATCGGTCGCCGCCCGGATTGGCCTCGCCAACCACGAGGCCGTCGCCGCAGCCAAGGCCGGCGTCGAGGGCCTCACCCTCGCCGCCGCCGCCACCTACGCCCCGCGTCAGATCCGCGTCAACGCCGTCGCCCCCGGCCTCACGCGCACACCGCTCACCGGCCGTCTCACTTCGAACGAAGCCTCGCTCAAAGCCTCCACCGCCATGCATCCGCTCGGCCGGATCGGCGAGGCGCGGGATGTTGCATCCGCCATCGCCTGGCTCCTCGGCCCTGAATCGTCCTGGGTCACCGGACAAGTTATCGGTGTCGACGGCGGGCTCAGCCGTGTCCGCAGCCGCAGCTAACGTCCATCGTCGCGTCCTGAACCACCATGCCCGTCTTCACCAAACAATCCACCATCAACGCTCCGGCGTCGCTCGTCTTTGCGTGGCACCAGAGTGCCGACGCCCTGACCAGGCTCATCCCGCCGTGGGAGCACGTCGTAGTCGAGCAGGCACCCGCCAGTCTCGCCAACGGTCAGCGTGCCATTCTCCGACTCAGCATCGGACCCGTCAAACTCCGTTGGATCGCCGAGCACACCGGATTCATCGACCGCGGCCCAGACGGCGGCGAGTTCTCCGACTTCCAGGTCTCAGGCCCGTTCAAATCGTGGGCCCACCGCCACAGCGTCACCGCATTAAGCCCGACAACCTGCACGCTCACCGACCACATCGACTACCAGCTCCCCCTCGGCTGGCTGGGCCGCGCGTTCGGCGGGGCGATTACGCGCCGCAAGCTCGAAAAGATGTTCGCCTTCCGCCACCAGGTCACCCGCGAGCAGAACGAAACCGCAGCCACCTCTCCGAGCACCACGCGGTGACGATCGACACCGCCATCCTGATTGTCCACGCCGCGGCCACCTGGTTCATGACCGGCCTTATCTGGTTCGTGCAGATCGTCCATTACCCGCTCTTTGGCTCTGTCGGCAAGTCTGAGTTCACCACCTACGAGCGCGAGCACCAGCGTCGCACGACTCTCGTCGTCGCCCCCGTCATGCTCATCGAGCTTGCAACCGCCGCCACCCTCTGCTTCCGCACCACCGCCGCCGACCGCACCCTCGCCCTCACCGGCGCGGCCCTGCTCGCCGTCATCTGGGCCAGTACGTGGCTGCTTCAGGTCCCCCTCCACAACAGACTGAGTACCGGTTACCAGCCCCTCCTCATCCGCCGCCTCGCGACGAGCAACTGGCTGCGAACCGCGGCCTGGACCGCGCGCGCCCTAATCACGGGAGCCCTGTTTACGAGAGCTATGCCGTGATACTGAGTGCCCGGCAGGGCAAAGGTTCGGTGGGACCCCGTTGAACATTTCGTACAATCTGGTATGCTGCCCCGATGCTCACTCTTGCCGCTGTCGTCCTTTCCGCAGCGTTTGCCCAGCCCGCTCCGAGCGGCCAGCTCGTTCCACCGAGCGAGCTAGCGAAGCTTCCTCCGCACGAACAGGACCGCTTCACCGTCAGAGATGCTCTCGGCTGGGTTAACCTTGGCCACAAGTCTGCCTGGCGTGGCTACAAGCAGAAGGACTTTCCGTCCAAGGGGTGGAGCGTGGACAATGGGATCTCTAGTTCCGCCAGCGGCGGCGGCGGTGACATCATGACCCGCGATCAGTTTGGGGATTTTGAGCTTGAGTTCCTGTTCAAGTGCGAGCCAAAGGCCAACAGCGGGGTCATCTACCGCTCAACCGAGAAGCACGGGGCGAGCTGGCAGACCGGCCCGGAATTCCAGGTGCTCGACGACGCGGGGCACGGGCTTAAGCCGGGCGACCCGCACTCTGTCGGTGCGATGTACGAACTTGTCAGCCCCGCCGAAGACAAGGTCTACAAGGCCAACAACTGGAACACCGGACGTATCTACATCCGCAACGGGATGTTCCAGCACTGGCTCAACGACAAGAAGGTCGCCCAGATCGTCGCCTTCGACG
>JAUXUZ010000443.1 GCA_030680655.1 Phycisphaerales bacterium | reverse complement strand
GCTGGATCACGGTCACGATCTGGCGGATGCGTTCCTTCTTGTCGGGCACCATCGCCTTGCGGTCGCCGCGGAACGGGTCGCTCGCGGCGACGCGCTTGGCGGCCTTGTTGCCGATCTTGCTCTCAAGGTCCAGCACGGGGATATCGGTGAAGTCGGGGGCGAACAGCAGCATGTCGGCGATCGGGTAGGTCACCGTCACCGTCTGCTGCTTGATCGCGTCGGCCGAGCCGACGGCGATGATGCCGTCGTTGACCGCGAAGTCGGCCTTGTTGAAGCGGTCCTTGCTCACCTGCTTGAGAAGACGCTCGAGCACGACCTTGGCCGGCTGCTCGCCCAGCGACATCGAGACCGTTGTAGCGGGCTCGACGTTGACCGTCTCAAGGCTCTTCCAGTCGGTGTCGATCTTCACACCGGCCGCCTCGCCGATGTAGGCCAGGGCGTTGGCAAGGGGGACCTTGTCGAACACCGCGGGGATCATCTTGCTCATCGCGGCGTCGGCGCGGCGGTTCTCGGGGCTCTCGAAGAACCCGCCCGAGCCGGTGCGCGTCATCGAGATGCGCGCCCAGTCATCGGGGTACTCGATGATGCCCAGCGGGGGGCGCGTCGCGAGGAGGTTCTCGATCCGCATCGCCACCATGGAGTTCTGGTTGCGGGCGACGTTGATGTCACGCTGCTGGAACGCGCGGATCTCAAGGAGCATGTCCCGCAGCAGCTCGGCCGTGGGGTTGGTCGGGTCCATGAACAGGACGTTGTTGACGACCTCGAGGGCCTCGTTGTACTTCTGCTCCTTCTGCAGAGCACGCACGCGCTTGAGGCTCTCCTCAACGCGCCGGGTCCGGTCGGCCGCCAGCTGAGACTCCAGGGCCTGGGTCTTCTCACGGGCCTTCTGCTGCTCGACCTGGGCCTGCTTGACGCGAGCCTTCTCGGCCTCGTCATCGATCGTGCGCCCAAGGTCCGCGGCCTTCTTGCTCATCGCGTCCATCTCCGCGTCGGAGAAGTACGCGCGGGCGCGGTCGGCGGTGAGGCGGGCGACACCGACCTGGTCCTTCGCCTTGGCGAAGTCGCCGGCCTTGATCGCGCTGTTGGCCTCGTTCATCGCGTTGGTGAACTCGGCGGTCGTCTTCTCGCGCACCAGCCGGTAGGTGTCGGCCACCTGGCCCTCCAGCGAGCCGGCGCCGGCGGTGCCCATGTGCACCTTGCTCTCGGCGAGCTTCTTCTCGGCCGAGGCGATCTCCTCTGCGCTGAGGTAGTCGCGGTAGCCGCCCAAAGACTTCTCGTAAAGCCGGGCGGCCTCGGCGTACTTGGCGTCGGCGTAGGCCGCGTCACCCTCGGCGATCAGGCGCTGCGCATCGGCCTTGAAGGCCATCTGCATCAGCTTGTCGGCGTCGCTCATCGGCGGAGCTGCCGGGGCCGCGGCGGGCGCAGCGGCCGGCGGCTGTGCAGCGGCCTTCGGTGCGTCGGACTTCGGAGCCTCGGGCGCCTTGGGGGCGACCGGCGCTTCAGGAGCGGCGGCGGGCGCGGGCGGCGCAACCGGCTTGGGCTGCACGGGGAAGTAGGGATCGGCGGGCTTGCCCGGGAGCTTGGGCATGTCGGGCAGATCGACCGGCGCGGGCTGACCGGGCTTGGGCTCACCCGGCTCGGCGAGGGCGCCGGCGTTGCCGATGCTCGACTCGGCCGCCTTGAGCAGCACCGAGGCGCGTGCCTTGGCCGCGGTGTCGGCCGTTGAGCTGGTCGCGACGGCGAAGGCCTGTCGCTGAGCGGCCTTGAAGTCGCCGGTCTTCAGCATCCACTCCGACTTCTGGAGCGAAAGCTCGTTGGAGTCCATCGCGGCGATGCGCTTCTCGACGCCCGCCAGCAGTGCCGCGGCCTTGGCGCGGTCGTCGGCGGTCGCCTTGGCATCTCCGGTGATGGCGGCGAGTTGTGCCCGCGCCTCAACGAGTTTGCCGGATCCGACCAGCGCCTGCGCGGTGGTCACGGAATTGACGGGTGCCGCGGGGGTCGTCGTGCCGGCCGTTTGGGCCAGTGCGATCGAAGCACCCGCAAGCGCCCACGCGCCCACAGCAGTAACCAAGAGCGAGCGAGCAGTACGTTCAGCTGAAACGCGCATGCAGAGGACTCCGTATCCGGCCGGTTTCGAGTCCATCCCGGCCCGGCAAAGGACGGGAAGGTAACGGCTCCCGCCGAGAAAGGCAAACGCCAACTTACCCGCCCAGCCCCCAACCCCTCTTTCGCAACCCTCGCTCCCCCAAAGACTTGGAGCGACTCGGCCGACAAAAGCCACCCCGCGTTCTGACCCCCTGCCCCCTCGCTCTGACGCACAATTGCCGGTACCAGCACCCGACCCGAAGGGCGAAGCTCCTTCACCCTTACTCCATCCAGCGGGCCGCGATAACCCGGCTGGTTTTGAGGTCCAGTGGCCGTTTGGCGACCAGAGCGGGGAACTGGTCGGCATCTTCCGGTCGGATCCGATCGGCAACCAAGATGTCGAATTCCTCCATATCCAGCGAGAGATCATCCAATGGAATCTCATCCATCCCTCCGCCGCTGTCGCGGTCACCGGGGGTAATCCCTGCATCCGCGCGCCCGGGCCGACCCGGCTTATCGACAGATTGTCCACCGGTTCTCCCCAATCCCCGCGATGGGAATTCTCCGGGTGGTGTGGACGGCCTGTCGGGTGACTTGCCCGTGGACGGCGGAGGTGTCAGCGGGTCGCCGAAGTCCAGGTCAGATTCATTGTCCAGTCCAGGTGATGTGGTCGGGTCATCGCCGCTCAAGAGCGACTCGGCCGCCGAGATCGCCAGTTCGGAGGCGTTCTGCAGGCTCTCGGCCGCGAGGAACGACTCGGTGTAGCGCACCTCGCCACCCTCATCGAACACGCGCACGACGCACCGCCAGGGGACCATGCCCAGCGCGTTGCCGTGCTCATCGTTGTTGTTGAACGGATCGACGTTGAGCGTCAGGCCCCAGTCGTCGCGCAGCTGCTCGACGATCTCGTCGTGGGTCAGCAGGTCGGGCCGGTTGCTCGGCGCATCGAGCACACCGCGGTGCTCGTGCACCGCCGCGTCGGCACCGGCGATCTTGTCCACCTCTTCAAGGTCGAACGCCGTAAGGATCTTCTCGACCTGCTCCTTGGCGCCCGCCGCGACGCGCACCGTCACGATCTTGTGCTCGTCGACGAAGATGTAGACGAAGGGCTCTTCGCTCATCGCGCCGAAGCCGACCATGCCATCCTCGAAGAACCAGCCGCGAAAGCGGCGCAGGGCCTCGAGGAACCGCTCCAGCCCGACCAGGTCGTAGGCGATGTACGGGTCGATCTCGCGGTAGCCATCGTTGCCCATCACATCCAGGATCGGGAAGACGCGCCCAGGCAGCAGCGCGTAGAGCTGGCGGCAGAGGCTCTCGACGCGCGAGGCCCGGATGTTGATGTCGAAGACGTACCGGTCGGGCCACGGCTCAAGGTCCTCATCCTCAAGACCATCGCCGATGCCATCGTCGAAACCCGTGAGGCCGTCGCCGGCGCGCTCTTGGCCCGCCTCACCGCGCCCCCCACCGCCCGTGCGCCACGGCTCATCGTCTTCTTCGTCGGGTTCCTGATCACCCGTGCCGCGCCCACCACCACTCCCACCCCCACCACCTCCCGCCGGCGGGCCATCGTCGGCCGACTCGAACGCGATGGTGTACCCCTCGATCGGCGTCAGCGGCTCGACGGGGTAGACGCCCAGCGGAAAATCAAAGTCCCCACCCCCGCCCCCACCTTCAACCGGTGCGGTCTGGCGCTTGATCGATGTGTCTACGCGGGCTCGGGCCACGGGGAGAGCATAGTAAGGAGAACCGCGCCAACGCCGCGGCACGTTCATCCAGCGCGGGCGAGCGTACCGTCAACCATGAGCCAAGTGACAACGCTGGTGCTGGTCTCGGTCGGCAACACACGCACGCGCATCGCCATCGCGAAAGGTCCAGGGGGAGAATTCGCCAAGGCGGTCGTCGAGCCCTCGGTGGTGGTCGAGAACGCCGCCGCCGGCTCGCTCGAGAGCGCGGTCCGTGCCGCGGCCGATGGTCTGGATGCCTCCCGCTCGCAGGTGCTGGTGGCGAGCGTCAACGATGCGCTGCTGCCGCGGATCACCGCCGCGTTGGGGGGGCTGGGGAGAGGGGGAGGCACGAGCGGCCTGGCCATCACGCGCCTGGGGAACGGCTCGGGCGGCACGGTGCGGGTGCCCGTGGTCATGGATGTGCAGGGCTCGGGGAGCACCGTCGGCGTTGACCGGCTGCTCTGCGCGCTCGCCGCGTCGGCCCGCTCGGGCGGCGCAGCCTGCGCGGTGATCGACGCGGGCACGTGCGTGACGGTCGACTTCGTCGATGCGCACGCGGTCTTTCAAGGTGGCGCGATCGCGCCGGGCGTGGGGCTCATGCTCAAGTCGATGCACGGTGGCACCTCCGCCCTCCCGAGCGTGCTGCCGCCGCGCAAGGGTGACGACACCGCCTGGATCACCACCGACGAGGTCAAAGGCGCAATGGGCAAGAACACCGAGCAGGCGATGCTGCTGGGAACGCTCAACGCCGTACGCGGCCTTGTGCGCTGGCAGGTTGAGAAGTTCGCCGAGGCGGCGGGGAGCTACCCGCGCGTGATCGCCACCGGCGGCGATGCCCCGCT
Source organism: Phycisphaerales bacterium (assembly GCA_030680655.1). Classification (GTDB taxonomy): domain Bacteria; phylum Planctomycetota; class Phycisphaerae; order Phycisphaerales; family UBA1924; genus JAJTGZ01. The sequence goes on along the minus strand of JAUXUZ010000443.1, from coordinate 1,092 downwards.
GCTGTTTGACCCGCGCATCGCTGGCGCGGGCGATGACCTGGTCGAGCACATCGTGCCCGACTTGCAACTGGTGGGCATGGTCGCCGCCTGGACGCTGCTGCAAGGGAACAGCGCTGCGGGCGGCGATGAAGCGCTCGACGAGTTCGGCCGCGAAGATGAAGGCGACGGGGAGTAACGCGGGCCGCACGAACCGATGCGGCCAGCTGTCCACTGCACCGCCCGCCCCGCGCCCCATCCAAGCGTTATCGGGCCGGTCCCGACTCCCTGCTCGTGACTGGCGACTCGTCCCTCAGACCTTCGAGCCAATCCCAAGGCAGGCCTCGGATTGACACGGATCGGCACGGATCAAGGCGCGTTGTGCCCACGATCCCCCCACGTTCACGCACGATCCGTGCGCAGCGATCCGAGCGACCCCCCTTCAAACCCCGCACAGAGATCGGTTCGGCAAGGCAAAATCAATCGACGGCAGGGCAAAATCAATCGACGGCAAGGCGCCGTGAAGAGACGGCAGGGTGCCGTCGATCAGCGGCAGGCCAAAGACAATTGACGGCAGAGCGCCGTTGATTGACAGCAGGGCAAATCCAATTGACGGCGGAGCGCTGGGAATCAACGGCAACCCCGCGGGAATCAACGCCAGGCCTCCGGGAATCGCCGCCAAGGCTGCGGGAATCGACGGCAAGCCGCCGCCACGCCCCGCTGGAAGGAATTGAGCCGGCCCGGCCACCCGTCGCCATATTCTCCTTGCCACCCACCCCCGCTTGTGGTAGATTCGAGAGGCTCGCGGGGAGCGGGTTGCTTGGAGGTTTGAGATGAGCCGAGTTGTATCCGTCCGCGTGTTGGCCGGGGCACTCGCAGCCCTTGGCGTGTGTGCGTGCGCACCCGGCGCGCGGGCAGTCGTTCACAAACCCCTCGAACTGCCACACGTATTTCTTGTCTCCGGACTTGTCTTCGTGGACGGCCGCGGAGGCTTACGCCCAGAGTCTCGGCGGACATCTCGCGTCCATCCGCAGCACCGCCGAGCAGGCCTGGATTCATACGAGTTTTCTGTCGGGCGTTGCGGCCACCACGACCTATTGGATCGGCCTTCATCGA
>JAUXUZ010000343.1 GCA_030680655.1 Phycisphaerales bacterium | reverse complement strand
CAGGTCGGCCGGGAGGCGCTGCCGGACCTCCAGGCCGGTGAGCGCGGGCATGCGGTAGTCGCAGATGACGACGGCCGGGCGCTGGGACGTCGCGAGGAACTCGAGGGCCAGGGTCGGGTCAGTGAAGGTCTTCACCTCGCGCCCCAGCCGTCGCAGCGCGAGCGAGAACGCTCGGCACATGATGGGCTCGTCGTCGATGAAGATGATGGGCGGCATCTAGGAGCGTGTTGCGGAAACGGCAACGCGGCAGCCACACGCGTGTCCGGGGCGTCGCCACCGGTGGCGAGGGCCGAGCGCCTCTGGCGGGGCCGTGCCGCTACGCGGCGCCGAAGCGGTAGAGCTTCAGCAGGTTGTGGGTGGTGCAGATGAGCGCCCACTCGTCCCGAGCGGCCTCGATGCCTCGGCGGAGGAGTTGGCGGAGACCTCGTGCGCCCTTCACCTGCCCAAAGACTGGTTCCACGATGGCCTTCCTCCTCGCGTAGACGGCGTGTCCTGCTTTGGTTCTCAGCTTCCTCGCCATGCGTTGCTTCACGGTGAGGTTGGAGGGCGGGCGTCCCCGCACGGGTTGGGGCTTGTCTCCGTGCTTGTCGCGGCCGGCGGCCAGGTAGCCGTCGATGCCGGCGCGCTCGAGGCACGCGACGTTCTGCTCCGAGAAGTACCCGTTGTCGGCCGACATCTTCTCCGGCAGCGCGCCGCAGTTCTCCTCGATGAGGTCGACCATCGGCACGAGGTGCTGCACGTCGGGGCTCTGGTTCGTCAGGGCCTGGGCGACGATGACCTGGCGCTGCGCATCCACCGCGGCCTGCCCGTTGAAACCCTGGATGAAGCCCTCGTTCGTCTTCTGGATACGGCTCTCTGCGTCGGTGAAGTTCCGCTGCGCCTTGTCCGTGGGCACCCCGTCCTTCGTGTGCGCCACGCGGTGGCTCGGCAGTCCACCGCCTCCTCCGTCGCCCTCGTCTGGCGGCTCACCAGCCTTCTCCTTCGCGGCCTCTTCCTTCTCCTGCTCGGCAGCGGCCTTCGCCTCCATCTCGAGTGCCGCCTTCGCAGCCCGAATCTTCTTCAGCCTCGTCTGCGCCCTCCGGAGCTCGGCCGGCAACTCCTCGTCCTTGTTCCCACGCCCCAGGCGAGCGTCGTCCTCGGCGTCGGCCTTCTCCGCGGCGCTCAGCAACTCCGCCACCTTCTTCTCGAGCTCCGCCTCCTTCTCCTTCATCCGGCCGTAGCTCATGGCCTTGTGCTTCGACGCGTTCGCCTTCAGCTTCGTGCCGTCCAGCGCCACGTGCCCCAGCTTCACCAGCCCCGCTTCGATGCACAGCTGCAGCACCTGCTTGAAGAGCTTCGCCAGCGCCTTCGAGTGGATGCGCCGGAACTCCGACAACCGCGTGTGGTCCGGGTGGTTGCCCGCCGCCAGCACCCGGAACGCCACGTCCTCGTACGTCTTCCTCTCAATCTTCCGCGAGGATGGGACCCCCACGCAGTACGCGTACAGCAGCAGCCCCACCATCATCTCCGGGTGGTGCGGCGGCGCTCCCCGCCGCTCCCGCTCGTAGTGCGCGTGCACCTCGCCCAGCTCCAGCTCTCCCACCACGTCTTGCACGAAGTACGCGAGGTGCCCCGACGGCAGCCACTCCTCAGGCGACGGCGGGAGGAGGAACCCCTGCTTCGGCTCGTACCCGAGGTATGTCTTGCCCATGGTCCTCAAGAGATCGCATCGCGCTCCTCTCGGCCACTCCCTCTTTTCCGCAACACGCTCCTAGTCCTTCGTTGAGGGCTTATCGACCATCAGCTTGAACTTGCGCCGCGCGTCGTCGACCCTGAACTTCCAGATGATCCGTCGCTTGTTGCGGTTGGCGCGCCCGTTCCATGAGCGCGTCTCCGTCTGAAGGCTCTTCAACTTGCCCAGCCGCCGCCGGCCCAGGCATTCGCGGCTCCACATCGAGATTTCCGTCTCGGCGATGTTCAGCCAACTGCCGTGCTTGGGGGTGAAGTGCACGATGAAGCGGCCCCACAGCTTGCGCCCTTCTTCCGTCCCTAGCCCGCATCGATCACCGAGGGAGAGGGATCACCGCGTGGTGTCCGACCGATAACTGAAGAGTTCTCACGCTTTT
>JAUXUZ010000342.1 GCA_030680655.1 Phycisphaerales bacterium | reverse complement strand
CCGCGGCCGATACTCAGCGGCATGGACGCTGCCGCCGTTGTCGAGCCCAAACCCGCTACGCAAACGGATTGCGTACAGGAAATGAAGGGCTCAACCGTCACCAGCGCTGTCAAGGAAGACACCATCGTGAACCGTGAAACCAAGCTCGCTCTCCTCATCGGCTTCGTCGCAATCGTCGTCGTGACCGTCCTCGTAGGCGAGCACTTCGGCAAGGCCCGCAACACCGTCCCCGCGACGGTCGATCTCGGCACCAGCAACGCCGCCACGCCCAGCGTCAGCGGCCTCACGGTTGATCCGATCACCGCCACACCTGTCGCCACCCCATCCGCTCCGTTCATTGAGCCCACCGGTGGGGCCGGCGCTCCTGCCCAGCCCGTCACCATCACCAGCGTCCCCGCGCCGGTGAACACCGACCCCAACCGCTTCATCCCCGCCGCGGGCGTGGACTCCTCATCAAGCCGCCCCGCCTTCGCCAGCGGCGGCGGGATCCCCGGAACGATCCCCGTCGCCACCATCGGCGAGCCCGCCGCGCCCACCTTCGGCGGCCGCCCCCTCTCCGCCGGCGTCGAGAAAATGCACCCGCTCCAGCGCGGCGAGACCTTCACCGCCCTTGCCCAGAGGTACTACGGCGACAAGTCCCTCGCCGCGGAACTCAGCTCGTACAACGCCAAACGCATCTCCTCCAACGGCACCATCCGCGAGGGTGTCACCCTCCGCATCCCGCCAATGGATGTACTGATGGGCACCGCGGTGCTCTCCCCCACCGCCAGCGGTCAGACGGGCCCGACCTCCGCTCCGCCTGCTCTGGTAACCAAGCCCGCGTCAAGGCCCGCCGCCAAGCCCACAGCCGATAAGGCGAAGTCCACCGGCCCACGCACCTACGTCGTCAAGAAGGGCGACACCCTCATGCACATCGCTCAGCGCGAGCTCGGGTCCGCGAAGCGTTGGGAAGCCCTCCTTACCGCGAATCCCGGACTCGACGAGAACAGTCTCAGGCCCGGATCGACGATCAAGATCCCGGCGACAAAGTAAGACCCGGTCGGTTCTGCGGCGGTTCTCCACCCTGCGTTCTGCACTTTCCGCGAGGTCCCTGTGTTCGCCAAGCTCTGCGTGCTGACCATTTCGATCGGGCTCGTCGCCTGCGCACTGCTGGCCCTGCGCCAGCAGCGCATCCACGCCGTCCACCAGATGGCGATGGTCAACCTGCGCATCATGGAGGCCGACCGCGGCCTCGCACGCCTGCGGACAGACATCGCCGCCAACCTCGAGCCACGCAACATCGAGGCCCTCGCGTCGAAACTCGGCACCCTCTACCCCATCGAGAACCACCCCCAGCGCCCGGGCAGTCTCCCCGCAAACCGTCAGCCCGCGTTCGCCCAGAACACTGGTCGCCTGGTGCCCGTGCCCCCCCGCAGCGCCGATGATGCCCCCTTCGGCGGCGGCGTGAACCGTCGCTGATCACCGGGGCGGTGGCCGCTGGCCGCCCTTGGTGACCGCCGTCCGACAAACGCCCGCGTCCGCCCCGGCGAACGGAGTCGCCGCCCAATGCCACTGACAAACCCCATCGCCTGGCTACGTTCCCTGCCCGCACGCCTGGCCGACCCCGACAAGCGCATCAACCTCATCGGGGTTGCCGTCGCCGTCGGCGTCACGGCCATGCTCGCCGCAACGGCCGTCCGTGTCGCGCAGCTGCAACTCAAGCCGAGCGAGCAGCTCGCCGCGCACCTGAGCGACCGCCAGGTCACGATCGTCGAGCCCGCCCGCCGCGCCGACATCACCGACCGGCGCGCCCGCGTGCTCGCCGCCACACGGTTCGGCTACCACGTGATCATCGACCCAGAGCAGTTCCCCCACAAGAACACCGACGAGGCGATCGTCAAGCTCGCAACGGCCCTTGGCCTCAAGCCCGAAGAGATCGGCGCCCGCATCCTCTCGCGCATGGCCTCCAACCAGGAGAAGAAGTCGGTCCACGCCCTTGCGCTGGCAGAACAGACCGCCGAACGAAAGGCCGCCGCGGAGCCGCTCGCGGCCACAACATCAGACCCCCTCGCCACCAGCGCTGACGAGGGCGGCGACGACGAGATCAACGCCAAGCCCGCCCTCGCCCGCTACCTCCCCATCGGCGGCCTGCTCGACGACAGCCGCGTTGACGTCGTCAAGGCCCTCAAGATCCCCGGCGTCTACCTCGAGTCACGCCAGGTGCGCGTGATGAACAGCAACGACATCATCGGCGGGCTCGTCGGCAAGGTCGGCTTCGGCGACAAGGGCCTGATGGGGAGCGAGAAGCTCCTCGACAAGCCCCTGCAGCCCACACCGGGCAAGTTCACCTACACCGCCGACGTCAAGGGCAAGCCCATCTGGGTCGAGCCCAACGCCTACACGCCCCCAACCCGCGGCGCCGACACGGCCCTTGCGCTCGACCTTGAGGTGCAGCGCATCGTCGAGGAGGAACTCGAGCGCGGCGTCGTCGAGTCCGACGCCGCCGGCGGGCGTGCCGTCGTCATGGACCCCGAGACCGGCGAGATCCTCGCGATGGTTGACATCCTCCGAGACCTGCCGCAGCTGCGCGACTACGACTGGACAACGCCCCTGCGCCGCGACGAGCCCCCCGTCGCCGGCCAGCGCTGGCGCATCATCCCCGAAGACAAAGCACGCGACACCCATCCCGCGCTGGGGCGCAACCGCTGCGTCGAGGACATCTACGAGCCCGGCTCCACCTTCAAGGCCTTCACGTGGGCGGCCGTCACCGAGCTTCAGCTCGCCAAGCCAAAGGAAATCATCCAGACTCACGGCGGCGCGTACAAAGTGCCCTACGGCAACCGCTGGGTGCGCGACGTGCACGGGCACGCGAGCCAGACCTGGCAGGAGGTGCTCGTCAACTCCTCAAACATCGGCATGACCATCGGCTGCGCCCGCATGAGCTTCGAGCAGCACTACAACGCCATCCGAAAGTTCGGCTTCGGCACCCGCCCCCACACCAACCTCCCCGGCGAGACGGCGGGCCTGGTGCCCCCGCTGAAACAGTGGACCAACTGGACACAGACCTCCTGCTCCTTCGGCTACCAGGTCGGCGTCACGCCCGTGCAGATCGCCCGCGCGTTCTGCGCCTTCTCCCGCAGCGGCGAAGAGAACGGCGTCCTCCCGCCCGCACGCCTCCTCGCCGCCTCCAACAACATCCCCGCCGACATCGAGCCCCGCCGCGTCCTGCCGCGATGGACCGCCGACATCACCCGCGAAACGCTCCGCGGCGTCACCGCCTCGCTCGACCGCAAACTCGCAGCCAAGCCCGTCCCCGAGAAGGACTGGAGGTACGAGATCTACGGCAAGTCGGGCACCGCCTACGCCTCTGTCGGCACCGGCCCGATGGACGAGCGCGGCGTGCGCGCCAGGCCGCCCAAGGGTGGCGACAGCTACTTCCCGCAGTTCAACTCCAGCTTCATCGCCGCCGGGCCGGCCGTCAACCCGCGCCTGGTGATGATCGTGGTGATCGACGACCCGGGCCCCGACCTCATCCGACGCAGGGAGCACCGCGGCGCCAGCGTCGCCGGGCCGGTCGTGCGCCGCGCACTTGATCGCTGCCTCACCTACCTGGGCGTGCCCCCCTCGGCGCCGCTCAACGATGAGCTCAAGAAACGCAGCCAGGACTGAGCCCGCCCGATCCCTCAACCGCCCACGCACGCCGATCCAAGCCGTTCACCGGCCAGCGATCGGTGCCGACCGCATAGCCTTGTGCTGATGCTCACCCCTCCCGGCAGGCCGCAGCGCAGATGGATCGGGCAGATCGCAGCGCTCGCGCTGGGCGTCGGCGTGATCCTCGGTCTGCGCCTGGTGTGGATAAACCTGCTGGTCGACCACATCGTCGTCCGCAACTTCGGCGTCGTCGAGCCGGGCAAGGTCTACCGGACCCGGCGGCTCACCGAGCAGACTCCCGCCCGCGTGACCAGGGACAACGGCATCAAGACGATCGTTGACTTCGGCGCCTACTCGCCCGATTCACCGCAGGAAGAGACCGAGGCCGCGTTCGCCGGGCACAACGGCATCAACCGCGTGGTGCTGCGGCTCTACGGCGACGGCACCGGCAACCCCAACGCCTACGTGCAGGCGCTCAAGATCATGAACGATCCCGCCAACCAGCCGGTGCTGGTGCACTGCAGCGCAGGCTCCGAGCGCACCGGTATCGCGGTGATGCTCTACCGTAACATCTTCCAGGGCGTGCCGCTTGAGGAGGCGGAGGCGATTGAGTTCAAGCACAGCGCCGACCGCAGCAGCCCGTTCATGCCGTTCGTGCACCGCTGGCGCGACCCGATCGCCGCCGCGCTCAAGTCGGGCTCGCTCATCCCCGACATCGCACCCGCCGATGCGCTGACGGCCGCGACCGCGCCGCAGGTTGCCGAAGTCGCCCCGAAGAAGTAAGCGGCCCCGGCGGTGGTCCCGGCGGCCGCGGGTACTCCCGCGTTCTGGGGGTTGCTTGCCCGTGCGCAATTCTGACGCTCTTCGGCGGTTTTGGCCGATGATCCCCCCCTGCAAGGACGCAGGGACGGCTTTCCAGCCGGTCCGAAACACGGAAGGGACACGATGAATCACGCAACGGTGCTCGTGGTGGATGACAAGGAAATGCTCCGCGACAGCGTGGGGGCGACCCTGGCGCGGGCCGGGATGCAGGTTTCCACGGCCGACGGTGGCGAGGCCGCCATCGCCGCGATCGCCCGACAGCGACCCGACTGCGTGGTGACCGACCTCAAGATGCCTGGCATGGACGGCATCGCCCTCATCGAGGCAGTCCGCAAGCTCGACGACGAGCTCCCCGTCATCTTGATGACCGCCTTCGGCACCGTCGAGACCGCCGTCAAGGCGATGAAGCTCGGAGCGTTCGACTACGTAACCAAGCCGTTCGAGGGTGACGAGCTGATCATCGCCGTCAAGCGCGCCGTCGAGCACGGGCGACTGCTCCGCGAGAACGCGATCCTTAAGTCCGGGCACAGCGCTGCGGCGCACACGCCCAAGTCAAACAGCGGCGCCGCGATGGGCGGCCTGCACCGGCTGGTGGGCGAGTCGGCCGCGATCCGGCGCGTGAAGGAGCAGGTGCTCGCCGTCGCCGAGAGCG
>JAUXUZ010000339.1 GCA_030680655.1 Phycisphaerales bacterium | reverse complement strand
GGTTCGGGTAGACATCGGTTGCACTCCTGCGTGTGGGTGGGTGAGCGGCGTCAACGCTCTGAATGTACCACACAAACTGCTCTGAGAGCAACCCCATTTTTCGGGGAGCGCGTGTCGCGCGGACTGAACGGCGTCCCTCCGGCCCTACACCAGCAGCGTCGCCGGCTTCTCCAGCATCTGCTTGACCGTCTGCAGGTACTGGGCGGCCATGGCCCCATCGACGACGCGGTGGTCGCTGCTCATCGTCATGCTCATGACGTGCCCGATGCCCAGGGACTTCTTCCCGTCGGCATCGACTTCGACAACGGGCTGCTCGATCGCGCCTCCGACAGCGAGGATCGCGACGTTGGGCGGGTTGATGATGGCCGTAAAGTGTTCGACGCCGTACATGCCGAGGTTGCTGATGGTGAAGGTCGAGTCGGACATGTCCTCGATTGACAGGCCCTTAGAGCGGGCCTTCTCGGCGAGCGCCCGGGTCTCGCCGCTGATCATGCGCAGGCCCTTCTGGTCGGCGTTGCGGATGCTGGCGACGACCAGCCCACCGCCGCGTTCCTCGCCGAGGCTGATCGCGACGCCGACGTTGACCTGGTCGAGCAGTTCGATCGACTCGGCCCCGCGGCTGGGGTTCCAGCGGCTGTTGATGTACGGGTGGGCGTGCATCGAGAGTGCGCAGGCGCGGACGATGAAGTCGTTGACGCTCAGCTTGACGCCCTGGCTTGAGAGCTGTTCGTTGAGCTGTGTTCGCAGCGCCATGAGCGCATCCATGCGGGCCGAGACGGTGACCTGATAGTGGGGGACCGTTGATTTACTCTCGACCAGGCGGGCCGCGATCGTGCGGCGCATGTTGCTGAGTGGAACGCTGCGTGATTCGAGCGCGCCGAGCGTCGGCATCATGAGCGCGGCGATGGGCGGAACGCTCGTTGCTGCTGCGGCGGCGGACTTGGCAGGGCTGGGTGTCAGCGGCTTTGGCTTGAAGATCGGTGCCGATTCACTCTTGGCGGAGGGCTGGGGGGCTGCCGCTGCTGCAGCGGGCGACGCGCCGCCGGCAATGAAGGCCTCGACATCCTTGCGGACGATGCGGCCGGAAGGACCGGTCCCTTCGATGTTTTTGAGGCTGACACCAGAGTCGGAGGCGACCTTGCGGGCCAGGGGGCTCGCAAAGACGCGCTCGGGCTCGAGGGTGGCGGTTCCTGTGGAAGCGGTAGCGATCGTCGAGCCACCGGCGGCAGCGACCGATTCACGCGCGGGCGCTGCACCGGCAGCGGCCGGTTCAGTGGCGTCGGCCTGCTTCGCAGCGGGCGCTACTGCGCCGCCTTCCCAGGTGAGGATCGTGGTGCCGACGGGGCACGATTGACCTTCTTTGACCGACAGACCCTCGACGACACCATCGTCGAACGTCTGCAGTTCCATGGTCGCTTTGTCTGTCTCGATGTCGGCGACGACGTCGCCGCTTTTGACCTTCTGGCCTGGCGTGACGTGCCACTTGATGATGGTGCCCACCTGCATCGTGTCGGAGAGGCGCGGCATGGTCATGTTGCTGGGCATGGCTTTGGGTTCCGTCCCGGGTCTTAGAGCTTGTGGAGCGAGGCCTTGACGGCCTTGATGATCTTCCCCTTGTGCGGCAGGAACTCCGCCTCAAGGTTTTTGGCGTACGGGGAGGGGACGTCGTCGCTGTTGACGCGGAGGGGCTGGTGGTCGAGGTAGTCGAACGCACGCTCGCAGACCTGGGTGATGACCTCGCTGGCGACGCTGGCGAAGGGCCAGCACTGGTCGACGACGACGACGCGGCCGGTCTTCTTGAGGCTGCGGATGATCGACTCGGTGTCGAGGGGCTTGATCGTGCGCATGTCGAGCACGTCGACGTTGATCCCTTCCTTCTCGAGCTCCTGGGCGGCCTCGAGGCAGAAGTTGACTGGGCGGCCGAACGAGACGAGGGTACAGTCGTTGCCCTCGCGGCGGAGGTGGGCCTTGCCGAAGGGGATGTAGTACTCCTCGGCGGGGACGTGGCCCTTGTCGCTGAGCATGCGCTCGCTCTCGAGGAAGAAGACAGGGTCGTCGTCGACGATCGCGGTCTTGAGGAGCCCCTTGGCGTCGTAGGGGTTGCTGGGGATGGCGATCTTCATGCCCGGCACGTTGCTGTAGAGGCCCTCGACGCACCAAGAGTGGGTGGAGCCGAGCTGGCCGCCGGCGCCGTCGTTGCCGCGGAAGACACACGGGCAGCCCCACTGGCCACCGCTCATGTAGAGCATCTTGGGGACGTTGTTGAGGATCTGGTCGGCGGCGACGAGGCTGAACGACCACGACATGAACTCGATGATCGGGCGGAGTCCGTACATGCTCGCGCCAACGGCCATGCCCGCGAAGCCGTTCTCGCTGATGGGCGTGTCGATCACCCGCTGGGGGCCGAATTCGTCGAGCATGCCCTGGCTGATTTTGTACGCGCCCTGGTAGTAGGCGACCTCTTCTCCCATGAGGAAGACGCGGTCGTCGCGGCGCATCTCCTCGCTCATTGCCTCGCGCAATGCCTCGCGGAACTGGATCGCGCGATCGCCGGTAAACGACGGGAGCGGCTGGGAGAAATCGACTGAACGGGAGTATGCCATTGGTGTGCTTGATCTCTGAGAGCGTTGATTGGGCGGGCGGTTCCGCGTTAGAGCAGAGGGTTCTTTGCGCCGGTGGGGTACTCGCGCTGCGGGCTCAGGCCCGGCTGCGGGTTCGAGTACACGTCCGACCAGAGCTCGGGCTCGACCTCGGGCGTTGCGGAAGACTCGGCGAACTCGACGGCGTCGATCGCCGCGGCCTTGGCCTCTGCGACGATCGCGTCGTAGTCCGCCTCGCTCATGCACTTGCGCTCGCCCATCAGGTGGCGGGCGAGCAGCTCGATGCTGTCGGTGGTCTTGACGGCGTCGACCTCGTCCTTCTTGCGGTACTTCTGGGGGTCGCTCATCGAGTGCCCCTGGTACCGGTAGGTGAGAAGGTCAACGAACGCGGGGCGGCTGGTCTCGCGGCAGCGGTCGACGAGCGGCTTGAAGAGGTCGTAGATGTTGAGGATGTCCATCCCGTCGATCTGCAGGCCCTCGATGCCGTAGGCACGGGCCTTGGCGGTCAGGTCATGGGCCATGGTGGTGCCGCGTTCGATCGCGGTGCCCATCGAGTAGCGGTTGTTCTCGACGATGTAGATGACGGGGATGTTCATGAGTCCCGAGAGGTTCATCGCTTCGTGTAGAGCACCCTGGTTCAGGGCACCGTCGCCGAGGTAGCAAAGGCTGACCTTGCGCTTGGCGGGGCCGCCGTCAACGGCACGCTTCATCACCTCGACCTCGTACTTTGCGGCGAAGGCCAGGCCCGCGCCCAGCGGCGTCTGCGCGCCGACGATGCCGTGGCCACCGAAGTTCCAGTTGGGCTTGTCGAACATGTGCATGCTGCCGCCCTTGCCCTTGGCGCAGCCGGTGATCTTGCCGAACATCTCCGCCATGCAGGCACGCATCGACATGCCTCGGGCCAGGGCGTGCCCGTGGTCGCGGTAGGCGGTGACGATCGGGTCGTCCTTCTCCACGCAGTTGATCGTGCCGACGGCCAGGGCCTCCTGACCGATGTAGAGGTGGCAGAAGCCGCCGATCTTGGCCTGCTGGTAGGCCTGCGCGCAGCGGTTCTCGAACTCGCGGATCGAGATCATCTCCTTCAGCCAGCGCAGCAGCGTCGCGTTGCTGACGGCGGCTGAGGGGCGCTGGGTTCCCGCGGCCCGGCGGCCGGCACCGGTGAATCCCTCGGGGCCAAGGTGCACCTTGCTCGAGGTGATCGAGTAGAGGTCCGGAGGCGTGGAAGAAGCGGGGTTTGCGTTCTGCATGGGGCCGGCTGGGGTGGATGTTCCGATGGGCGCGTTCAAGTGTTGAATCCTGCGAACGAATACCGAGCAGACATGACGGGGATGGTAGGCGTAATTGGGGATGATCAGCGCTGGGAGGTGCCGGAGCGGCTCAAAATGACAACGCTTGCACCAATGAAAAGCCGCGCCAGTTTGCGCGGCCTGTGCGTGGTCTGCTGGGTGCGGAACAGGGCGGTTCAGCCGCCCTTGGCCGGGTCGCGTTGACCCTGCGCGGTCGTCTGTGAGAGCTTCGCGACCGCCTGCGCCTTGAGGATGGCTACAGCGGCCTCAAGCTGCAGATCGATCCCCTCGACGATCAGGCGGTCGGGCTCGGGGTCACCGAGTTCTTGATCGCCTTCTTCAACCTTGCGGACGATTCGGCCCTCGGCCGGAGTATCGGCGTCGATCCGGAGCGTCAGCGCATCGGTGATCTGCTTGGGGAGCATCTCGACGGTGAGATCGGGGGTGACGCCCCAGTCAAGTGCGCCGGGCTTGCGGTGGATGACACGCTTGTCGGGCAGGTGGTAGTACTGCCGGGTGAGCTTCATGTAGGTCGTCGAAGAGAGCGGGATCTCGTTCTGCACGGACCCCTTGCCGAACGAGCGGTGACCCAGGACCATCGCGTTGATCGACCGGTCTTTGCCATAGTGCTCGATCGCGCCCGAGACGATCTCGCTGGCCGAGGCTGAGCCGTTGTTGATCAGCACGATGATGGGCGTGCCGTTGCGGACAACCTGGCCCTCGCGCTCCGCGTAGTGGATGTCACCGGGGGTGCCGCCCGCGCCCTCGGTGTAGACGACCGTTCCACTGTTGATGAACGTGTTGGTGACGCTGACCGCCTGCGTCAGCAGGCCGCCCGGGTTGAACCGCAGGTCGAGCACGATGCCGTTGAGGCCGACGGGTGACTGCTGCATGCTCCTGATGGCGGCGTGGAGCTCTTGGGTCGTGTTGTCGTTGAAGCCGCTGAGGCGCACGTAGCCGATGCCGGTGGCCTTGTCGACCATGTAGTCCCAGTCGGTGTCGCTGTCTCCGGTGCGTTTCCACCCCTTCGCCGTGCGGATGGGGATGGTGTCACGGAGCAGATCGAAGTCGACGTCGGTGCCCGCGCGGTCAACGGTCAGCTTGACGGGCGTGCCGCGTTTGCCCGTGATCTGCTCGATCGCCTGATCGAGCGAGAGGCCGACGGCGGAATTGTCGTTGATCTTTTTGAGCAGGTCGCCGGCGCGTACGCCAGCGCGCTGAGCCGGCGTCCCCTCCAACGGCTGAACAACCTTGATCATCTGCGACTCTTCGTCGAGCTGAATCTGGATGCCCACGCCGGTGAACGACCCCTCGGTCATCCGCTTGAAACGCTGCAGCTCATCGGGCCAGATGATCTGGCTGAACTCGTCCAGGCGGCCGAACGCGCCGTTGCCAAACTCATGGATCACCGCTTCGACTGGCACTTTGACCGACGTGCGGTTGGCCGCGAGCACGTCGGCGACCAGGGCCGCCGCTTGCGACGTGGAGGGATCGCTGGAGCGCTTGTTCAGCATCGCGAGCTGGTCGTCGATGAATCCGAGCATGTTGGCGGCGGCTTCCTTGTCCGCGATGCCCGGGAAGGCCCTGTCGAGGTCGTGGGTCGTGATCATCGTCTTGACGTGCTCGAGACCGCCGATCAGGATCTGTCGCATGCCAACCCGCTCGACGTGACCGTCGCCGGCCATGCCCAGGGCCTTGATCAACGCCACCTGCGTGATGCCCTTGAGCTTGGTTGCAAACTCCTCGCCCTGCGGGTTGAACGCCGGCAGCGGCTTGCCCTTCTCCTCGAGCTTCTGGCGGGTGTCGCGCAGTTCCCAGAAGAGTGCGGGGGTGTAGAGGCGGATCATCCCGAGGCGGTTCACCTGCCGGTCGGCGTCGTTGCGGTAGGTGCCCTGGTCTTCAAGGAGCATGTTCAGGCGGGCGAACAGCTCGTTGGAGAAGATCCACTCGCCCTTTGCCTCTGCTTCGCGGGCCGCGCGGTCGGCGGCCTTGATCAGCCCGCTCACTCGGGGCGTGGTGAGCAGCGTCGCCTTTTCGGCGTCCCGAGTGAGCATGTGCAGTTCGATCGCCTCCTTGAGCGCGCGGCTGAGGTTCAGCGGGGTGGGCTCTTTGGCGAGTTGCTCGTCGAGCTTGGCGGTGACCTTGGCGACCTGCGCGTCGCGGCTTGCTTCTCGCTTGGCGACGTTTGCCTTCAGAGTCTTGAAGTCGGAGATGACCTCCGCGAGTTCCGGCTGATCGGCCGGCATCGAGTCCACCAGCGCCAGCAGGTCGTCCAGGTTGCCGGCTCGCGCCTTCTCCCAGATGTCGGCCGCGATCGCCTGGCTTGTGCGGCTGGCTACCGCCGCCGTCGGCTGTCCCGTCTGAGCGAACACGCCCGGACCGGTCGAGACCAGTGTTCCCGCGGCCAAGACCAGTGAGAGCGCAATGCGACGAGTAATGTTCATCAGGATTCCTAGAGGTGACTGGTACTTCGCACGGGCCGGAAACCCGCTGGTGAATCACAGTGTCGTGAACCGAGCCCGTACTGACTGTGTACGGATCGGGTGGCGGATGGATGCTCCTGCAGCGCTTTTGTGCGAACCGGGGTCGCCCCGCTCAGCATACAAGGATATCGGCCCCGTCTTCTCGCCATTCTCCATACGGGCGGCAAGCTCGCTGGTTCGCTCTGCCCCTTCAGATGCGCCGCGGGCGCCGTCCAGCCCGGGATTGACCAGAACGGGTGTCGTCTTGAACAGGCGGTGCCAGCCCAATACACTCCGGCCCATTCGCCGAAGTAGCTCAGCTGGTTAGAGCGGAGCATTCATAACGCTCAGGTCGGCGGTTCGAGTCCGCCCTTCGGCATTTCAGGGATCCCCGGCCGGCCATTTCGGGCCGGGCCGCACGCGCATAGGCGCGGTGCGGAATATGCAGCAGGACTGGCCTGGCGGTCGATCCTGACGTGTATGGCCGAGCCACTTCCGCAGCCCGACTTTGCCCCTCCCTGCCTCATTGTCGCTGACGGCTCGATAGCCACCCTTGTGGCCGTTTGGCGCGAAGCCGTTTGCAGGCCCGGAGGAGGCTCTGAGGGGGGCAAGCCTCTCCTGTGGGCTCCCGCTGGATTACCGTCAGTGGCACAAGGTGCAAACGCGAGGTTCGCGCAACTGGCAGGACTCACCGAGGTGGTCACTGGTCCGCTCCAGGCGGCCGCAACTGGGCTGGCTGCTTCGCTGATGCTGATGGCGGCTGGAGACGAGGCTGTCCGCCGCGGAATCGGGAGGGTGGTCTGGCCGGTGCAGTTTGGCGCGATGGATGACGCCCGGCGCCTCGCCCAAGTGGGGGGAGCGTTTGATCGGTCGCTGCTGGCGGCGCGTCTGCTGAGCGTCGATGCGCGTCAGGCGAGTGGGCGGGGTGTGCTCATCCATACGCCCTTTGCGGAATTGCTCGACAATCAACTGCTCGACCTGGCGGCGGACATGGACGCTCCGGTTGGCACGGCCTGGTGGTGCGAAAATCAGACCGAACCTCAGCAACCACCGTGCGGCAAGTGCGCCGCGTGCCTGCGCTGGCTCAGCGCCATGAAGCATGCCGGAATCGTTGCGCCGATTGCTCACATGGCCGAATCGCTGCTGGAAGACAAACCGGCCGTGAAAACCGCTGTCTGAGCCTATCCTCGCTGTCAGTTTTCCACACGAAGCACCCGCCGCTCATGGAGGAGCGCGACCCTTGCAAACCACGATCCCACTCTCACCAACACTCGAAAGCCCCCCGGTGCGGGCTGCGCTGGTCGTCCAGAAGTTCGGCGGCTCGTCCGTCGCCGACGCGGACAAACTGCGAGCCAGCGCCCGGCACGCCCAGGAGGCCCGCGCGCGCGGTCTTGCGGCGATGGTGGTTGTCAGCGCGATGGGTGATGGCACCGACGATCTGCTCGCACTGGCCCAGACGCTCGGCTCGGGCGCGGCCGATAAGCGCGAACTGGATCAGATGCTCGCAACGGGTGAGCAGGTGGCGATCTCCATGATGGCGATGACGCTCCGCTCCATGGGGGTGCCGGCGGTGAGCGTCACGGGTGGTCAGGCGGGCATCCGGACAGACTCGGTGCACGGGCGCGCCAGCATCAAGCACATCGAGGGCATACGGCTGGAGGCACTGCTGGCACAGGGTGTGGTGCCGGTGGTTGCGGGTTTCCAGGGCGTGAGCGACAGCGGGGACACAACGACGCTCGGCCGGGGCGGGAGCGACACGACGGCGGTGGCCCTCGCCGCTCGGTTCGGGGGCGAGTGCGAGATCTACAAAGACGTCGACGGCATCTTTACGGCCGACCCGCGCATTGTTCCCGAGGCGCGGATCCGCGACGCGGTGTACTACGACGAGATGCTCGAGGCCGCCTCGCTCGGATCGCAGGTGATCCACCCGCGGGCCGTTGAACTGGCCAAAAAATTTGGTGTGCCGGTGCGGGTGCTCCACAGCCAGCGGGCGGGCAACAATCAGCGTGGCACGGTGGTCGTTGCTGAGGATCTATCAATGGAAAGCCGGGTTGTGTCGAGCGTGGTGCTGAAGCGGGGCGTTGGGCGGGTGTCGATCCGCGGCCTGAAGAACGTTCCGGGCGTTCAGTCCGCCGTGTTTACGCCGATCGCCCAGGCGCACATCCCGGTCGATGACATCATCCAGGAGGACGACGGCCCGGGCACGATCGGCCTGACGTTCACGCTCGACAAGACGGACCTGCCGGAAGTGAACGCGGTTCTGCAGTCCATTGCTCCTGGACTGGGGGCGCAGGCGCTGCGCATCGACGGCGGGCTCTGCACGGTCTCGGCCGTCGGCGCCGGCATGCGGACCAGCTCGGGTGTCGCCGCCGTGATGTTCCAAGCGCTCGCGGCCGAGGAGATCACCGTTGAGAACATCACCACCAGCGAGATCCGGATTTCGTGCGTGGTGAACGAGAAGTTCGGCGAGCGGGCGGTGCGGTGCATCCACCGCGCGTTCGGGCTGCAATCAGGGGCGGCCGAGGCGGCGCAAGCCAAGCTCCTCTTCGAGGCCGAGATCAAGCCTTCCGGGTCGCAGACGCAGAACGCCTAGGGCTCGGGAACGTCCATCAGGAAAGAAAAAGCCCCGCCTGAGCGGGGCTTCTTTGTTTGCGGGGGTCGCGCCGTCTGTCACTTGGCCGGGCGGCCGAGCCACTTGTCCCAGTTCTTAGCGTACTCGTCCGCGTTGTCCTTGGTCACGCGGTCAAGCGGAGCGTTGACCAGCGGGTTGCTGGGCGACTTGCCCTCCATGATCTTCTCCATGAGCAGCTTCACCGACTCGTGCCCCCAGCCGTAGTACTTCTGGCCCAGCAGCACGGCGACGTCGCCGTTTTTGACGTACGGCAGTGTTGGTTCGAGCGTGTCGAGGCTCACAACCTTGGCCTTGCCGCGGACGCTGTCGAGGGCGTTCTGGGTGTAGAGCGGCCAGCCGCCGACGAAGACCCAACCGGTGATGTCGGGGTTGGCGGCCTGGACTTCCTGGATCTTCTTGACGGCGTCCTGGGGCGTTTCTTTGTGGTAGTAGACGTCCTTGACCTTGACGCCGGGGTTGTCCTTCTCCAGCGTCTCCTTCACACCGCGCACGCGCGACTGGAGGTTGGGCGCGTTCTGGTTGCCCGCGAGGATCGCGATGGTGCCCTTGGTGCCCATGGCCTTGACGATCTCGTCGGCGAGGCACTTGCCGGCGTAGAAGTCGTCGGTTCCGTAGTAGGCGAAGCGCCGGCTGGTGGGGACGTCGCTGTCGAACGTCATCACCTCCACGCCCTTGTCGATCGCACTGTCGATGGCGCCCTTGAGTTTGGCGGCGTCGGATGCGCTGACGGAGATTCCGTCGGCGCCGCGCGCGGCGAGGCCGGTGATCAGGTCGGCCTGCTTCTGGGCGTCCTCGTTCACCGGTGTCTGCCAGTCGATCTTGATCTCGACGCCGTACTTCTTGCCGAACTCCTTTGCGGCGTCCTCGGCACCCATCTTGGCGGCGATGAAGACGGGGTTGTCCTGGCTCTTGGCGACGAGGCCGATCGTGTAATTCTTTTTGCCCTTGGGCTGGGCAACCCCACCCTGGGCGACCCCAACGGCGGCGATGGCCAGTACCGCGGCCGCCGCCATCAACCCAGCTGCTTGCTTGAGACGCAGTTTCATGCTCCGCTCCTGAAGACGTTTCTGAACACATCGAGGCGCACCCACAGCGGGGCACTCATTCGCATTCGTCGGCCAGAGCCCACTGGACGCAGAGCCGACGTGGGAAGCATACAGAGCTCTCCGCCGAACCGGAACGCCCTGAGCATCCCTAACGCTTCCCTGCCCCGTTTGAAAGTCGGGTCTTGAGCTGATCGACGACAACCGCCAGCACGATCGCCATGCCGATGACGATCTGCTTGTATGCCTGATCAATCGCCAGCGCTTCGAACCCGTTGTTGATCAGTTGGATCACGATCGCCCCAAGCACCGCTCCCAGAGCGGAGCCGCGTCCGCCCGAGAGGGAAGCGCCACCGACTACCGCCGCGGCGATCACCTCAAGCTCGTACCCGGACCCGTCCTGACTGCTCGCAGCGCCGTACTTGCCGATGGCGATGGCCGCTGCCAGACCCGCGAGCAACCCGGCGATGGTGAAGACGATCACCTTGGTTCGACCGACGGCGATCCCGGCGTAACGGGCGGCGACCTCGTTTCCGCCTGTGGCGAACACGTGCCGGCCGAAGACTGTGCGGGCAAAGACGAGCGAGCCCCCGAGCCCGACGGCGAGCATCGCGATCAACGGCAGCGGCTCGACTCCGAGGATGTTCATCCGCACGAACGAACCGAAGCCTTCGGGGAAGTCGCTGATCGACTGGCCCTTCGAGACCAGATAGGCCACGCCTCGGTACACGCCCATGCCCCCGAGGGTGATGATGAAGGGGTGCACCCGCAGGCCGACACTCGCCGCTCCGTTGATGAGCCCGCACAGTGCGCCCACAAGTCCGCAGACGCCAAAGCCGATCAGAAGGGCTGTGGCTGTGCCAACGCCGGCGCCGTCAACCCCTCCGCCGCTGGCCTTCTTCAGCACGGTTGCGCCGACGACCGACGCCAGGGCGTAGATGGCGCCGACGCTCAGGTCGATGCCGCCGAGGACGATGATGGCGGTGAGGCCGACGGCCATGATGCCGTAGAACGAGGCGCTGGTGGCGACGATCATCAGGTTGTCGGCGTTGAGGAACTTGTTGACGTGGGGGTCACGCTCGAGGACGATGGTGCCGTCGTCTTCGGCGTAGGACTGCCAATGGTGACCGTCGCCGGTCGGGTAGCCGCCGTCGAGCCTCCCGGCTCCGCTGACGCGGTAGCCGCTCTGCACCTGCTTCGTGAACGGCCCGCCAACGGTGACGGTCATCTCGGCCACTTCGGTAACCGTTGCGCCCTTTGGAACCTCGATCCGCTCCTTGCGCTCGAGGCGGCGGATCGATCCGCGTTCGACCAGTCGCCAACCCTTCGCGGATGAGAAGTTCTCTTTGCCGCCGTGCTCTCGCGTCACTGCGATCCCTGAAGAAGTAGCCGCGACAGCATCGGCGGGCGCGAGGTCGACCCGTTCGCGGCGTGGGATTGCCGGTGTGAAGTACCAAAGGCCCGCCATCATCAAGCCAATGACGGCGACGAGGCCGAACTCCTGCACGACAATGAGCTTCTTCAGCAGACGCATCGCTCGAAGTCTAGCAAAAGCGGCGGCCCGTTCCCTGCGCGGATCGCGGTTGGGGGCCCGGCAACCCGGTCAGGGGTGCCGGCGTGGGCTTCCTGCGGCTTCTGCCTCCCTTTGCTCATGTCCCCTGCCCTGTAGCTATCCGAGTCTGGCCTTCAGCAACGCCTGCGAATCGGGCGAGCTGAGCACGCGGGCGGAGAGTTCCGCGGCGCGGCGGGCCTGCGCCAGGTCGTTCGAGCCGTCGAGTTCGTTCATCAACTGCTTGGTTGCGGCGAGGGCGTTGAGCGACCCGCCCGCGAGCCGCTTGACAACCGCGTCAACCGCGGCCGGCAAGTCCGCGACGGTCGGGACGCACTCGGTGACGATGCCCAGGTCGTGGCACTGTTTGCCGCTGAGGAGTCCGCCGGTCAGGAGCACTTTGCGTGCCGGGCCGGCTCCGATCTTGCGCACCAGCCAGGCGCTGATCACCGCGGGGCAGATGCCAAGGT
This sequence comes from Phycisphaerales bacterium, assembly GCA_030680655.1. GTDB lineage: Bacteria > Planctomycetota > Phycisphaerae > Phycisphaerales > UBA1924 > JAJTGZ01. Next base: position 5,611 of record JAUXUZ010000339.1, on the reverse strand, counting down.
CAACCTCGGGGAAGCCCATCTTGTTGTCGGCGTACGTCACCGCCAGGTCGCACACGGTGACGATCCCGCAGCCGCCGCCGATCGCTGCCCCGTTGACGGCGGCGACGGTCACGCAAGGGAGCATGCGGAGCTTGTGGCAGACTTCGCCCAGCTGCATGAGCAGCTTCTGGGCAGCGCCCTCGATGCCGAGCACCTGCTTGAGGTCCATCCCCGCGCAGAACCCCTTGCCTGCGCCGGTCACGACGCACACAACCGGCGGCGACCCCTCATACTCGCCCTTGTCGTTGGCCTTGTACATCGCTCCGAGCTCGTCGAGCCGTTTGTGGAAGTCGGCGAGCAGGTCCAGCGACATCGCGTTGCGGGCGTCGGGCCGGTTGATCGTGAGGGTGGCTACGCGTCCGTCGATGTTCAGTGTGACAAGCATGCGCCGAATATAGGGCCAATCGGCAAGGAGTGCCGCGGCAGCCGCCGCGGCGAGTGTTGCATCACCCTCACCCTGCCCACAACCCTGCCACGCGCTCGATCTGGTCCTTCGTTCCTACGAGCCCCATCGACGCCGCCAGCGACTTCTCAAACTGCTCGTCGGCGGCGGAGCCTTCGATCTCGTTGAGGTGCCGTTTGGTCGCCGCCCACGCCGTTGGCTCCAGGCCCGCCATCTTCTTCGCCCAGCGCACGCTGGTGGGGATCACATCCTCCCTGATGTCGCAGCAGACCTGCACAAGGCCCGTCCGCAGCGCCTCGCGTCCGTCGATCAGACCGGGATCAAGCATGCGCTCCCGCGCCCGCCCGAAGCCCATGTTGTTCGCCAGCGACGCCCCGTTCACAGCGGGGGACACACCCAGCTTCACCACCGGATATCCGAGCTTCGCGGCTTGATCTGTCAGAGCCATGTCGCCGCCGCCCAGCAGCGCGCACCCGCCCGCCACCGCGGCCCCGTGCGCGGCCACCACCACCGGGGAATCCATCCGCCGCATCGCCCGGATCACCGCGCTGAGCCCCCTGAGCAACGCGCCCAGCACGCGCCAGTCGTCGTGCACCATCTTCATGTCGAAGCCAGCACAGAACACGTCGCCGTGCCCGGCGACCACCAGCGCCTTCCCCTCGCGACCGCACCGCTCGATCTCTGCGAGCATCGCCTCCAGCATCGGCGGCGTCATGGCGTTCTTCCGATCCGGCCGGTTCATGATCACCAGCCGCACCGGACCGTCTTCGTGCGTGTAGACCTCGCCGCGCTCGCTCACGCGCCACCCCCGGCGGCGGCGCGAGACTTCGTGACAATCTCACGAGCAAAGGCCGCGGCCTCGGCCAGCCGATCTCGGTTCACGCCGGTCGTGTATTCGGCTCGCTCGATGGTCGCTACGAGCGTCTCGGTGGCGATGTTGCCGGGGGCACGCTTGCCGGGCGTGCTGGCGTATGGGCATCCCCCCAGGCCAGCGACCGAACCGTCGAACGAGCGCACACCAGCCTCCAATGCGGCTTCCACGCACTCGGCAGCGCGCCCGAACGTGTCGTGAAGGTGCAGGGTCAGCTTGTCAGGTGTCCACCATGCTGAGCCGATGGTCCGGCGCACGGCTTCGAGCACGGCCCGGATGCTCTCGGGCGTTCCTGCGCCGATCGTGTCGCCTAGGTCGATCTCGTCAACACCGAGGTGGACGAGGCTCGCGGCGACGTCAGCAACCCTGCCCGGCGCGATCGGGCCTTCGAACGGGCAGGCGATGACGCAGGAGATGTACCCGCGGACACGCATCGGTCCGGTGCTCGCGTTCTTTGCACGCTCGATGACCGGCTTGAACCGCTCCATCGTTTCAGCGATTGTCGCGTTTGTATTCTTCTTGCTGAACGTTTCGGACGCCGCGGTAAAGACAGAGACTTTGTCCAGGAGCGAGGGAGACTTTGCGACCTCTTCCGCCTGCTCCATCCCTTTCTCGTTGGGAACCAGCGCCGAGAACAACGGAGCGACCTTAAGCATGCCCCGTTCGCGAAGCCCCTTGAAGACCTCCGCCGCATCCCCTAACTGGGGCACCCACTTGGCCGAGACAAAGCTCGTCACCTCGACCTCGTCCACTCCCGTCGCGCACAGCAGTTCGATCAGCCGCACTTTCTCGGCTGTAGGGATCACCCCCGGCTCGTTCTGCAGGCCATCGCGCGGGGAGACGTCGGTGATTCGTACGTGCTCGGCCATACCGCCGATGCTACGTCGGCCCATACCCTCGCACCGTGCCCACAGCGACTGGTTTCACTCTGGCGATCGTGTTCTTCCTCGGGCTCCCGATCGGGTTGATCTTGCTCGTGCTTGGGCTTTATCGACGGGGGGACAAGGGCGAGTCGTGTGTATGCGGCTACTGCCCAACCGGCCTCCCCAAGGACGCTCCCTGCCCAGAGTGCGGGCGACCGCTCGCCGGCAAGTTCGCGGTGCAGCGTGTCCGGTGGCAGATCAACCTCGGCGTCGTGCTCTTGCTTCTGAGCTGCGGTGCGGCGCTGACCTTTTGCGTCCTGCTGTATCGAGCTCTTCGAGGTTGAACGCGACGCTACGTTGTGTAGTCGGCGTTGATCGCGACGTAATCCTTGCTCAGGTCGCACCCGAGCATCCAGGACGAGCCGGGCCCGCTTCCCACCGTGAGCAGGCACTCGACCCGCTTGCCCGCCATGGCTTCGGCGAGGCGTGGATCACCCAGCGCCGCAACGACGGGGATTCCGGCGTGGTAGACCTCGACAGAGCCGATGGCCAGGCTTGTTATCGAAGGATCGAACCGGACGCCGGCGTTGCCCGCGGCCGTCACGATGCGCCCCCAGTTCGGATCGCGCCCGTGTATCGCGCACTTGACCAGCGGAGAGTTCACCACTTCACGCGCAATTCTCTCCGCGTCGGTGTCGCTGGCTGCACCCTTGACCGAGACTCTGAAGACCCGCGTTGCGCCCTCGCCGTCGGTCACGACGAGTTCGCTCAGTTCACGGCAGAGATCGATGAAGGCGTCGGCGAAGGCCGTCCATTCGGCCGTGCCCTTCTCAACGCGCACGCCGCTCTTGCCGCTGGCGAGGCAGACGACCATGTCGGAGCAGGAAGGGTGGTTGTCAACGCTGATGCGGTTGAAGCTGCCGCTGCACGCGTCCTCGAGCAGCAGCTGGAGGTCACGCGAGCCGATCGACGCATCGGTTGTGATGAACGCGAGCATCGTGGCGCTGGGCGTGGGCGCGTGGGCCGGTGAATCGAGCCGGGGCGCGACCATCCCGCTCCCCTTTGCCACGGCGCCGATCCGTACCTTGCCCTCGCCCGTCGCGATCTCACGGCGGGCTGCCTTGGGCACGAGGTCGGTGGTCATGATCGCCGCCGCGGCCGAGGCGTCGGCGTCGTCGCCGCGGGCGAGCGACCCGGCAAGCTCGGAGAGCTTGGCGAGGATCTTGTCAACCGGGAGCGGGCGGCCGATGATGCCCGTTGAAGATACAACGACTTCCTCGCCGGCGCACTTGACCAGCCCCGCGACAGCCTCCATGCAGGCGCGGGCGTCGGCGATGCCCTTCTCGCCGGTGGCGGCGTTGCTGTTGCCGGCGTTGACCAGGATCGCACGCGGGGTGCGCAGCTGGCCGCGGAGGTGCTTGAACCGCTGTTCGCGTCCGATGGTGATGGGCGCGCCGACGATCTGGTTGGCGGTAAAGACCGCCGCGAATGCCGACGCCGCGGAGGGGTCTCGCACGATGAGCATGAGGTCGCTCTTGCCCGAGGGCTTGAGCCCCGCCGTGCCGGCCGCCACCTTGAATCCAAGCGGATAGGTCACGCTCATCGTCGGTTCCTCGTTCTTCCCCGCCCGCCGAACAGACAGTTCATCACTTCGCTCTCCACCGTCGCACAAACTCGTCGTACTGCTCGCGCGTGTCGATGCCCGTCATCCCCTTGGCGGCGTCGCACCTGGCCACGGCGATCGAGAAGCCGTGCTCGAGCACGCGCAGCTGCTCCAGGCTCTCGGCCCGCTCCAGCGGCGTGCTCTCCATCGCCGCGTACCGCTGAAGAAACGAGGCGCGGTAGACGTACACGCCCACGTGCCGCAGCGGCTCTGCGTCGGGGCCACCCTTCGCGTCGCGGTCTAGAGGGATGCACGAGCGTGAGAAGTAGAGAGCGCAGCCGTCGGCACGCCGCACAACCTTCACGATGTTGGGGTTTAAAGGGTCCTCCCCCGCGCCGAAAGCACAGCAGGCTGTGCCGACCGAAGCGGCCGGGGTCTCGACGAGCGCCGCCACCGCCGCGTCGATCACCTCGGGGGGCATCTCCGGCTCGTCACCTTGAGCGTTGACGATCAGGTCATCGCCTGTCAGGCCGAGCAACCCAGCTGCCTCGGCGAGCCGGCTGGTGCCGTTTGGGTGGTCGATACGCGTCAGCACGACACGCGTGCGGTAGGGCTTGAGAGCGGCTTCAACGATCTCGCTGTCGGTCGCCACGACGACGGCCGCGGCGCACAATGCTTGTCCGGCCGTATCGACTACGTGCTGCACCATCGGGCGACCGCTCTGCGCAAGCAGCACCTTTCCCGGCAGCCGCGTCGAAGCGAGCCGCGCGGGCACAACGATCGTCGCCTTGGCCCCCTTCCCCCCGGTTGTCCCGCCCATTGCAGCCCCTTGCCGTTACGCCTTTAACTCGGCCAGCAGCGCCTTGATCGCGGTCCGCTTATCGCGGATGTCCTTGTAGCCGATGTTCTGCATGCCGATCGCGCTGGCGAGCTTGTCGGCATCCTCAGCGCTCGCGAGGTCGCGCGTGGAGGCCGCCTTCTTCATCAGCGCCACCATCAGCTCGTATCGGAGTTCAAGGCCCATCTCGTCGTTCCCGTCGGGGTACTCGCTCACCGCGGTGCGGAGCGTTTCGCACGCCTCGTCGAGCCAGTCGATCGCGAGGAAGGCCAGCCCAAGCCTCAGCGCGGCCTGGTGCTTGAGCTTGCCGTCGGACTTGGCCTGCTGCAGCTGACCGATCGCGTCGGTGTGCCGGCCCGCCGCCAGGTAACGGACGCCGAGCTCGTACTTGCTGCCAAGGTTTGTGGGGTAGGCGGCGACGACCGCTTCAAACTCGGCGATTTCCATGACGGTCTGGACCTTCTCGGCTTCAAGGAAGGCCTGCTTGGCTGCCGCATCACCCGGGGCGGCGTCCATCGCCAGCTTGAGTGCGCGGAGCTTCTTGCGGCCTTGCTTCATGCGGAGTTCGCCGGCCCCCTGGCGGAACCTGAACTCCTGCGTTTCGGCGAACGCCTTCATGAGGATGGCGTAGGCGGCATCCTCGTCCTCGGGGCGGCCGCGCTCGGTGAGGGCCTTGACGTATTTGACAAGGCTCGGCCGGTCGGCGGGGTTGGCAACGTGCGCGGCCTTTGCCGAGTCGATGTTGCGGTCGAGCACGCTGTCGCTCTTGGAGATGCGGTCTTCATCCTCAAGCCGGCGCTGCTGTTCCATGTTCCGGACGTTGCCGCGGAACCCGCCCTCTTCGCCGGTCTTGGTGTACCCGCCGGTGTTCATCGTCGACTGAGCCGCGAGGTTCTTGACGTGGCCCGACAGCTTGCCGTCGGTAGGGTCCATTTTGACGGCCGCGTCGCCGGCGACCACCGCCCCATCGAACTTGTCGATCTTCTCGAACGCC
>JAUXUZ010000337.1 GCA_030680655.1 Phycisphaerales bacterium | reverse complement strand
AGTCCAGCCCTCGTGGCACACGGCCGACGGACAAGGAACATTCACGATCGTCCCTCTTCGACCTTTCGCAGTTGGTACGGTGTTGAATACCCTGGTGTGGGGGAGTGTGGCCTTTGGCGTGTGGACGCTCGTTCGTTGGCGGCGTGACAGGGGTCGTGCGCAGCGCGGAGAGTGCACCCGGTGCGGCTATCCGATGGGGTCACTGCCCCGCTGCCCCGAGTGCGGGCATCGCCCGACCGCGGCTTAGAATGGGGCATGCCCAAGGCCGCCAAAGCAAAGTCCACGTCCAAGCCTCCGTCGCGGGCCAGGTCGAGCGCTGCGAGCGTCAACGGCCACGCCTCCGCCAACGGTCATGCCAAGGTTGGGGGGCAGCAGGCGGCAGGCAAGGTCAGCGCCGGCTGGAACTACGCCCCCGCCCCCGAGACCGTAAAGGTGACCATCGCCGAGCGCTACGGCCACTTCATCGACGGCAAGTTCACCACCGGCGGCGAGCACTTTGAAACCGTCAACCCCGCCAACGAACAGGTGCTCACCCGCATCGCCCGCGGCACGGCTGATGATGTAGACAAAGCGGTCAAGGCCGCCGCGGCGGCACAAGAGAAGTGGGCGGCGCTCCCGGGCGCGGAGCGCGGCAAGTACCTCTACCGCATCGCCCGGCGCATGCAAGAGCGTGCCCGCGAACTGGCGATCCTCGAGACGATGGACGGCGGCAAGCCCATCAAAGAGAGCCGCGATGTCGATGTGCCCCTCGCGGCCCAGCACTTCTTCTATCACGCGGGCTGGGCCGACAAGCTCGAATACGCCTTCGCGGGCCGCAAGCCCAAACCCGTCGGCGTGTGCGGCCAGATCATCCCGTGGAACTTCCCGCTGCTGATGGCCGCGTGGAAGCTCGCCCCGGCCCTCGCGTGCGGCAACACCTGCGTGCTCAAGCCCGCCGAGACCACCAGCCTCACCGCGCTGCGCCTGGCAGAGATCTTCCAGGAGGTCGAGTTGCCCCCGGGCGTGGTGAACATCGTCACCGGCGCAGGCGAGACCGGCGCCGCGATCGTCAACCACCCCGGCATCGCGAAGATCGCCTTCACCGGCAGCACCGATGTCGGCAAGCGGATTGCCATGGCCGTCGCCGGCACCGAGAAGAAGCTGACGCTGGAACTCGGCGGCAAGAGCGCCAACATCGTCTTCGACGACGCGAGCATCGATCAGGCGGTAGAGGGGATCGTCGAGGGCATCTACTTCAACCAGGGTCACGTCTGCTGCGCCGGTTCGCGCCTGCTGGTGCAAGAGGGCGTGGCCAACGAAGTGATCAAGAAGCTCCGCTACCGCCTCAACGCCCTGCGCGTGGGCGACCCGATGGACAAGAACACCGACGTGGGCGCCATCAACAGCGCCGAGCAACTCGGCAAGATCAACAGCTACCTCAAGATCGGCGAGAGCGGCGGCGCCACCCTGCACCAGTGCGGGCGGGGCGACCTGCCCGGGCGCGGCTTCTATTGCCGCCCCAGCTTCTTCACCGGCGTCCAGCCGAGCCACCGCATCGCCCGCGAGGAGATCTTCGGCCCGGTGCTGGCGGTGATGACCTTCCGCACGCCCGAGGAAGCGCTGCAGCGGGCCAACAACTCGCCCTACGGCCTCGCCGCCGGCGTCTGGACCGACAAGGGGAGCAAGATCCTCGAGATCGCCCGCAAGCTCGAAGCGGGCGTGGTCTGGTGCAACACCTACAACAAGTTCGACGCCGCGAGCCCCTTCGGCGGGTACAAGGAGAGCGGCTTCGGCCGTGAGGGCGGGGTCCATGGTTTGCGCGCGTATGTGGAGGTGTGACGCGGCTTGCACGAACGGGCCTGTGTGAGCGAACCGATCCGGGCTTGGTAGCGTCCAACAGTCACAAGGAGTCGCCATGAACCTCAGAACACTCGTCGCGTCGGCCATCGTCGCAACCTCGATCCTCGGTATCGCGGGCACATCCACCGCGCTGGGGCAGCAGCCCGTGGTGGCCGCCGCCACCGTGCAGCCCGGCGTTGTCAGCACCAGCGCCACCGCGCGCGTCTACCGCACGCCCGACTACCTCGATATCTTCCTGGGCGTGGAGACCTTCGCCACGACGGCCCAGGAGGCGCAAACCAAGTGCGCAGAGGCGATGGAGAAGGCCCTCGCCGCTTTCAAGGCGATGAACCTGGAGAAGTACGAGCCGCAGACCGGCACCGTCACGCTCCAGCCGCGTTACAACGACAACTACCGCGACCAGAGCGAACGCCGCATCGTGGGCTACACCGCGACCAACACCGTGCGCGTGCGCACCTCCGACCTCAAGGCCTCGGCCCGCGTGATCGACGCCGCGCTCACCGCCGGCGCCAACCGCGTCGATGGCATCAGCTTCGGTATCAAGGAGTACCTCGCGGCCCGCGAGGATGCACTGGCGATGGCCGCCAAGGCCGCCAAACGGAAGGCCGAGGTGCTGGCCGGTGCGCTCGACCAGCGACTGGTCCGGATCACCCAGATGTCGGAGAACTCGCCCACGTATTACGGCGGCATGAACCGCTTGGCGCAGGCTCAAACGGCCAACGCCGCCGGCGAAGGAGCACCGGGCGAGGACGCGGTGGTGCCGGGCCAGATCGAGGTGACCGTGACAGTGAGCCTGAGCTACGAGGTCGACGAAAGGAAGTAAACGGCCCCGGGCCCGTTCTACACTTGCCCATGAGCGCAAACGGCCGCCTCGACGTGCTGAAGACCTACAAGATGTTCATCGGCGGCGCATTCCCGCGCTCCGAGAGCGGCCGCAGCAACGTCATCAAAGCGGCCGACGGCACCGTGATGGGCCACTCCTGCCACGCCAGCCGCAAGGACCTGCGCGACGCCGTCACCGCCGCCCGCTCGGGCCTGAGCAAGTGGAAGGGCGCAACCGCCTACAACCGCGGCCAGGTGCTCTACCGCATGGCCGAGATGCTCCAGGGCAAGCGGGCCGAGTTCATCGAACTGCTCGGCTCGCGTGGAGCAGGTTTCCAACCCGCTCAAGAAGTCGACGCCGCCGTCGATCGCCTCGTCTACTTCGCCGGCTGGTGCGACAAGTACCAGCAGATCTTGGGCGTGCAGAACGCCGTCGCCGGCCCGTACTGGAACATCTCAACCCCTGAGCCCACGGGTGTGATCGGTGCCGTCTGCCCGGCGGAGCACCCGCTGCTCGGCGCGGTGACGCTGCTGGCACCTGTGATCTGCACCGGCAACACGGCCGTCGTCGTCTCGCCCGCGTTTGCGCCGGTCGTGAGCGTGCTCGGCGAGGTGTGCGCCACCAGCGACCTCCCCGCCGGAGTCGTCAACCTGCTCACCGGCTCGGTCGACGAGCTCGCGCCAGTGCTCGCCAAGCACAGGGACGTCGACGGCATCATCGCCATCGCCGGCACGGTTTCGCCCGAGATCGCCAAAGCCCTCCGCGAGGGCGCGGCCGACAACCTCAAGCGCGTCCGGCTCTTCAAGAGCGCCCCCCTCGCCGACGCCACCGCGTGGCAGTCGCCGGGCCTGCTCGAGTCGACCGTAGAAATCAAGACGGTGTGGCACCCCGTCGGCTCGTGAGTGGCCCGGTCAAAAAAGGAACAACGGCGGGCGTCGCCGCCCGCCGTCGCGTGAACTTCTACTGAACACACAATCAGGGCGTCGTGCCGCCGCCGGCGGCCATGCCCAGCGCCACAAGAACGACAGCGAGGATGATCCCCAGCACCAGCATGACGATGACCGCCAGCACCAGTTGAATCAGCGCGATCAGCGCCGCGCGCCCCATCGTGATCGAGTGGTTCTTGCTGATCATCAACATCGCAAGCACGAAGAAGATGGGCAACTGCAGAAGGCCGAGGATGGGCATCAGCAGGCCCAGCACCGCGCCGATGATCGCAGCCAGCAGCGCGACGATGAACATGGTCTTGAAAGCCGGCCCGAAGCCGACCTTGACCTTGCCGATCGGCCCCGACACCAGCATGAGGATCAGGCCATAGATCAACCCGCCGATGAGCGCACCGATCAGGGCGCCGATCAGTGCAGCCACGATCCCGCCGCCGGCGGCCCCCGAGGAAGTGGTGCCACCTGCCTGTGCGAGAACAAGTACGCTAGAGAGAGTTGTTGTCATGGGGAAGGAATCTCGACACAGATAAGGAACTCTCCCCACATTATTCGGTGTGAGGGCCAACCCACGGCCTTGTCAACCGCATCCAAGAGCTCCGATGTTACCGATTACAGCCTGCGGCTACACCCCGATCGCGGCCGCCAGTTGCGCACCCACCGCCACGTTGTGCTTGATCAGCTCGATGTTCGCCTTCAGCGTTTGGCCACCGCTCACCTTGTGCAACGCCCCCAGCACGGCGGGCGTCACGTCGCGTCCAGTCGCGCCAGCCGCCACGGCCTGCTTCTCCGCTTCCGCCAGCCATCCGCTCCACAGCGTCTCAGAAATCTCGTGCTCGGGAGGGATCGGGTTGCAGATCACGATCCCGCGGCACGTTCTCGCCAGTTCGTGACGCACAAACCGCGCGAGCGCATCGACCTCATCGAACCGTGCATCTACATCCGCGCCGCCGTCACGCCGGTAGAACGCAGGGAACCGATCGCACCGGAACCCGATCACCGGCACCCCGAGTGTCTCCAGCAGCTCGCGCGTGTTAAGCACATCCAGGATGCTCTTGCACCCCGCCGTGACAACGGCGATCGGGAAGCGCGTAAACGCCAGCAGGTCGGTCGAGATGTCCAGCCGCTGGCTCAGGTGCTTGTGCACACCGCCGAGCCCCCCTGTCGCGAACACGCGCACCCCCGCGGCGCTGGCGAGTTCCATCGTCGAGCTCACCGTTGTTGCACCGCTTTTCCGCTGCGCAACCGCAGCACCGAGCGAACTGGTGTTCAGCTTCGGTGTGAACGCGGCCTCGCGCATCGCGGCAAGGTCCGAAGGCTCCAGGACTGCCCCGCCACGACCGGAGCGGAGTCCGAAAAGAACGGGCGTCGCTCCGTTGGCAACCGCTAACTTGCCGAGGTCCGCAGCCAGCGGCAACGCCGATTCGCGTGGAACACCGTGCAGCAGGAGCGTCGATTCAAGGGCCAAACGAGGGCGCGGCAGTTCGGCGGTGGGCATCGCACCAGTGTACGAACCGCAGCCGCTGATCTAGTGCAGTCTCGTCCGACGTTTTGGAGTAAGGGTGCGCGAATTGGGTGACTCACCCCCTGTCTTTTGCTGCAACTCAAAGGCACAATCTCCGTATCGATACCACGGTGGAGTCTTCCACCGAGCGGTTGCGCTCCGCCCCGTGCCATGGCTCGCGGCGCATCAACCGCGCGATTTGCTGGACGCCCGAGTTCATCGGGACCAGCCCAACCAGTTCCGGCGATTTGGCAAACAAGGAGATTTGGATGTTTAAGGGTAATGAACTGCTGACGTGCTCAGGGATGCTGGCTGTCGCGGCCGGAACTGTTGTGGCGATGGCTTCGCCCGCGCCGACGCCGGTGCGCAACCCCGGGCTTCCCGGCATCGACGTTGCAGTCTCGGCAATCGCGAGCAGCCGCTCAAGCGCGACCCGCGACATCCTGATCTACAACCAGGGTTCGACGTCTGTTGCCTCCGGCTCGATGCCTGCGGGTTCAGGAATGTTCACGATGGCCCTCGGCACCACCAGCTGCAACCAGCAGGTGAACAACGGGCCGCCCACCACACGCATCCCCTCCGGCACCGGCATCGTCGCGGGCTCTCCCTTCTGGCTCGCAGACTGGTACCAGGCGTGGGAGAGCGGGCCAAACTGGGACGGCACCGCGCTCGGCAACAACGCTGGCAACCGCCACCCCTACATCGCCCAGGCGGTTTACCGATTGAACGCCGCGGGTCGGCTCGACCAGCTCGCGACCTCGTGGGTCAAGCACTCATGGTCGGCCGCGTCAGGCAGCCAGGCGGCCGTCGCCGGCAGCAACGGTTCGGATATCTGCGGCAACGGTACCTGCTTGAACCTCGCGACCGACAACCAGCTCGAGGCCAATTGCGCCGACACGTATGGTTCCGGCCTCAACGCAGACCAGTACTGGATGGGCCCGCGCAGCGAGATCGCCACGCTCAGGCCGTGGAGCGTGGACGGCGCGAACGGGTGGAACAACCCAGGCTGGAGCAAGACCGGCTCCTACATGGACTCCTACACGAGCACTGATACGCTCGTCGCCAACGTTGCCCAGCGCACCGACGGCGTCCGCAGCCTGACCGGCGGCACGATCCCCGCGTGGAAGTTGAACATGGTGCGCTATGACGAGGTCGATCAGGCGGCGCTCGGCACCAGCGGCCGCGTGATCTGCGAAGGCTACTACGTCGTCAACGGCGACAACTACCAGCTCAACAACGTCGCCCATCGTCAGTTCACCAGCAGCCTCGCAACGGGCGCTGCGACGATCGCCAGCTCCAACCTGACCATGGCCGGTCGGCAGATCTGGGGCCCCGCGGTGCTGCAGTGGGGCGAATTGAAGTCGATCGCCGACCCCGCCACTGACGGCGAGGTCTACATCTCCAGCCGCGCCGTTGATCAGGGTGACGGCACCTGGCGCTACGAGTACTGCGTCTACAACCACAACCTTGACCGCCAGATCAGCTCGTTCGAGGTGCCGGTTCCTTCGTTCGCGACCAAGACGTCGCTGGGTTCCGCGCAGCCGCGCACGAACTGGCCTGGCTACGACTCCAACGCCGCGTGGACCAGCAGCTACGACAACGCCAAGAAGGCGATCGTCTGGACGCACCCCGCGCCGCCTGTGCTTGACGACGCCGCACTCGCTGCGCTCAAGCCGCCCATGCCGGCCGGCACGGTCATCAAACCCAACACCCTCCGGTGGGGCCAGATGTTCACCTTCTGGTTTGTCAGCGACCTCTCGCCCTCGAGCGCCGGGATCTCACAGATGGACATGGCGAGCCCGGGATCGTTTACCGGCCAACTTTCCGCTGAAGTGCGTGCGCCGCGCCACCCGGCCGACCTCGGCGTTCAGGGCGGAAACGCCGGCAGCGACGGGCTCCGTGACAACAACGACTTCATCGTCTTCATCGATCTGTTCTTCAACGCCAGCCCGCTCGCCGATCTCGGTCAGCAGGGCGGCATCCCCGGTGCAGACGGCAGCTTTGACAACAACGACTTCGTGGTCTTCATCGACTTCTTCTTCCAGAGCTGAGCGTCATGCCTGAGAAGCGACCGCTCGACGGGTGAACAATCAGCCGATGAGCGACAGCACCAACAAGCCAGTCCTACGGTGGCAAGCCGGGGACTGGTTTTTTCGTTTGATCGTCCCGCTCTACATCGCCGCCGGCGCCACGATGAAGCTGCTGACCGGTCGCCCCCTGCAGCTGCCCTTGGTCAGCCTGCAGCGCGACCCGTCCGCCGAACTTGAACGCTGGGCGGGCGTTGCGCTGCCGCTGGTCGCGGGTACCGAGCTGGCCGTCGCGCTGGCCATCCTCCTCGGCGGCCGATGGGCGCGTTGGTTGGCTCTCGCCGTGATGCTCCTCTTTGCCGCCGTGCTCGTGCCTCACGTGCGTGCCTCCGCCCTCTCGTGCGGGTGCTTCGGCACGGTGCAGACCAGCCCGACACTCATGCTCATCGTGGCCGCGAGTGCGGCGGCCCTCATTGTGCTTCTGCCCAGCACCGGGGCTCCCCCTTCTCCGCGTTCGTCCCGCTGGGTCATCCCGTCGGTCTGCGTTGCGGCGTTGCTGACTGCCGCGGTGCACCTTGGCCAGTTGCCAGAACGGGCGGGGTGGCGCGTACCGATGCTGCGCCTCCGCCCCGAAGCCTGGCAGGGGTTGCGCATCGAGGAGCTGCCGTTCTACCGCTTCATCGAGTCCGACGGCGGCCAGCAGACGCTGCCGCCTTACCCCGAAGCCGACCAGACCTGGGTGCTGTGGCTCCGCAGCTGCCCTCACTGCCACGAGTACTTCCGCGAGCGGTGGAACGCTCCAACGGGCATGCGGGTTGTCGCGCTGGAGGTGCCGCCGTCGGCCGCCGGCATTCCGAGCGGCCCGCACGAGATCGATTGCCCCTCGTGCGTGAGGCTGCGGCTGAAGAAGGGAACCTTTTACTTCATCCCGACCTCCCCCGTCGTGCTCACCGTGACAGGCGGCCGAGTGGTCTCAGTTGAGATCAACCCGGTGCCGTTGCCGTCTACGCTCAGCCCGTCCCATTCGGAGTTGCCGTGAGCGAACCGAGCACCCATCAAACCGCGTCCGGCAGCACCGGTGCCCCCTGCGGCCCAAAGGTCTCTGTCAGGCTCCCGGTGCTGGCCTCGCCCCCAGCGCGCAGCGCCGTCGCCAAGAGCAAGATGGGCCCGTGGCGGGCCGGCGTGCTGGTGTTCATCCACCTGCTCATCGCCGTCCACCTGGTGCAGTGGGTGATCAGCGGCATGAGCGACGGCATCCGCGAGACGATCTCGCCGGTCGAGCCGAGCGAGAGCATGTTCACACTCGAAGGCGGGCAGGTCAACGCCGGCTTTGTCATGTTCTGCGCGGCCCTTTTGAGCACGCTCGTCTTCGGCCGTTTCTTCTGCGGCTGGGCCTGCCACGTCGTAGCCCTGCAGGACCTCTGCGCCTGGATGATGAAGAAGATCGGCGTGCACCCCAAGCCCTTCCGCTCGCGCATCCTGCTCTGGGCGCCGCTCTGCCTCGCCCTCTACATGTTCGTGTGGCCCACCCTCCGGCGCGAGGTCATCGTCCCGATGGTGGCGACCGACATCAACCGTGACGGGCAGTACAGCGCGTACATCTACAGCCTCAGTGAGAGCCGCCTCAACCGCGACCTCAACCACGACGGGCGCGTGAGCCGGCCCGGTGAACCCGGCGACGTTGTGCAGGGCGTATCAGAAGAGGCCGTCGGGCTCGACCTCAACGGCAACGGCACCAGGAGCGACGTCGTAGACGTTGCCCACGAGTACCCGGCCTGGCTGGGCGACGTGATCCCGCTGCAGGGGTTCGACGGACACTTCATCGTCGAGGATTTCTGGGCGACGTTCGCGCCTTGGCAGATCGCCATCCCCTTCCTCTTCGTCTGCGGCTTCGTAACGGTCTATTTCCTGGGGAGCAAGGCCTTCTGCTCCTACGGCTGCCCGTACGGCGGCTTCTTCGCACCCATCGACCGCCTGTCGCCGCTGCGCATCCGCGTCAACGACGACTGCCACCAGTGCGGCCACTGCACCGCCGTGTGCACCAGCAACGTCCGCGTGCACGAGGAAGTACGCGACTTCGGCGCGGTCGTTGACCCGGGTTGCATGAAGTGCCTCGACTGTGTGAGCGTCTGCCCCAACGACGCGCTCTCGCTGGGCTTCGGAGCGCCGGCCATCAAGATCAAGCCGCGCGTCGATGAGCATGCGTTTGCGCAGAGCTCCGCCAAGGCGCAGCGCCGCTGGGACCTCACGCTGCGAGAAGAGGTTGTCGTGGGGGCGCTCTTCCTGGTGATGATGATCGGCTACCGCGGGATGTACAAAGCCGTCCCGCTCCTGATGGCGATGGGTGTCGCCGCCGTTGTTGCCTTCATGGCCTACAAGACTTGGCGCCTGGCGATCGACCGGAACGTCCGCGGGCCGTTCATGCAGCTCAAGCGCGACGGACGCCTGCGCCCCGCCGGGTACCTGTTCGCGCTGCTGGCCGTTGCGCTCGTCGCCGGCGGTATCCAGGGGCTGGTGATGAACGTGTCGATCGCCCGCGGCGAGGACCTCTACAGCAAGATCACCACGTCATCAACGACCGTGTTCTCACCCGACTACAAGCCTTCACCGGAGAACAAGTCCCTCGCCGATCGGGCGGTGCGCCACTTCACGCTCGCCGGGCCCATCTCCAGAGGCGGCATCGGCTTCGCCAGCACGTTCGAGCAGGACGTGCGCCTCGCCTGGCTCCGCAGCGTCGCCGGCGACCGCGCGGCCGCCGAAGACGCGCTCATGCGGGCGCTCGCTGCGCGCGAGCCCTCGCCCGGGACGTTCCAGGGCCTCATCCAGTTCTACCGCCTGCGGAACGCCCCCGTGCCCGAGGCCGAGGCGACGTTCGAGAAGCTGCTGGCCCGCTGGCCACAGAGCGACATCGTCCGCGGACAACTCGCCGGGCTCTACCTGGCCAAGGCCGGGTCCGCACAGCCCGACGCCGAGCGGAGTGCCTTGATCACGAAGGCGACGGGCCTCTACGACGAGCGCATGCGCCTTGCACCGCGCGACACCGCCGCCGCGAACTCGGCGGCGACGCTCCGGCTGCGCCTAGGCAAGCCGCTTGAAGCGATCGACCTCGTGCGGAACGCACTCAAGCACGTGCCCAATTCGCCCCTGCTGCGCGAACGGCTCGCTCAGGCGATGCTCGCCGCCGGTCAGGACCCGGCCGCAGCCGCCGAAGAACTCCGCTTCGCAGCACAGCGGCAGCCCACAGCCGAGCGCTGGGGCCTGCTCAGCGAGCTCTATCGCTCCCTCGGACGGTCCGCGGAAGCAGATTCAGCCGAAGCTCGAGCACGTGCGCTGCTTGGCGCCGCGATCGATGGCGCCAATGCTCCGAAGACGTCCGGCGCAAGTGCGCAACCCTCAATGGGGGGAGAGATCCCCTCGGCAACTAAGTAGCCGGCCCAGATCGCCCAGATCCTCATGGAATCGACCCGGTTTCGTAGCGAAACCACCGATCGCGCGGCATGATTCACCAGAAGCGGGAACCCAGCCCGGGTTGCCGCGTATCACCAAACGCCGGGGCGCTGGGGGGCCGTGCGCGCCCGACGATCGAATCCTTCGGTGGAGACTCATCCATGAACCTATTCCGCTCTATCGCCATCGCCGCACCGTTTCTCGCCGTTTCAGTCACCCCGGTCGCGGCTCAGCAGGACTTTGGCAATCTAATCGACGTCGCAACCGGCCTGAGCTCGCCGGTCGGGATCGCCATGGCCCCGGGCGACGACACACGGCTCTTCATCGTCGAGCAGGGGGGACGCATCCGCATCATCAACGTCGTCACCGACGGGCTGGGCAA
>JAUXUZ010000313.1 GCA_030680655.1 Phycisphaerales bacterium | reverse complement strand
AGACTGGGTGTCAACGTTGCCGCGCGTGGCGACGATGCGCTGCTGCGCTGTCCGCAGGTCAAAGTAGTTCAGGGCGATCTCGGCCAGGAGTGAGACGGTCAGGTTGCGGCGATTCCAGACCGCGCCGGCGATGTCGGCGTCGGCGGCTTCGACGGCGCGGCTCACGCCGCCGAACACGTCGATCTCCCAGGCGGCGTCGAGCCCGGTGGTGAAGAGGTTCGACCCGTCGCTGGGGGACCCGGGCATGCCGGGGGTAGCGCTGTTGGGGCTCATGCGCGAGCGGGTGTAGCCGGCGCTGGCGTCGATGGTTGGTGAGTCGCCGGCGCGGGCGAACGTGCGCGCGGCGCGGGCCTCGCGGATGCGGGCGGTGGCGATCTTCAAGTCGAGGTTCCCGGCCATCGCGCGGTCGATGAGTGAATCCAGCACGGGGTCGTTGAGGCTCGTCCACCACCTGGTGAGCACCTCGGGTGCCTCGGTGGCCGGGGCGCCGGGCAGGTCGGTCGTCGCCCAGCCGGCGGGGGCTGTCAGCGCGGGCTCGGTGTAGTCTGGACCAACGCGATGGCAGGCACCGATGGCCAACGCGAAGCCCGCGGCCATCAACAAGGTGGCAGCGCGGAGGGGAGAGGGAGCGGAGGAGAAGCCGAGAATCACTGGGAGCATGTCAAGGGCCTTTCTTCGAGCCGCCGCGGCGGCGCATCCGATGGCGGGTGGTGGTTGCTGCTGCTACGGACTGACGGAACCTGCGGACGATCGGGCGGGAAGGGAGGGGGGGGCGATCAGATGTTGGGCTTGACCTTCGGGGCGGAGGGACCCGCCTCGATGAACACATCCATCTGCTGGCCAACATAGACCGGCAGCGCGGCGCCGGGGAACGAGTAGATCACCTGGAGCACGCGCGTGTCAACACGTTCGGCGCTGTCGCCGGTGAGGCTCCGCTTGGGCACAACGTACGGCTCGATGCGGACGAACGTCAGATCGGTGGTGAGGGTCGCGTTGCCGCGGAGGCTGGCGCGGGCTTTCGCGTCGGCCTTGACGCGCCAGGCGTCGTTCTCGTCGATATCGACGCGCACATGGAGCGTGCTGGTCGCGCCGAAGAGCATCAGCGGCGTGCTGAGCGGGCCGGCCTGCGCGAACTCGCCCGCCCGCACGTTGACCTGCAGCACCTGGCCGTCGGTGGGGGCCTTGACGGTGAGCCGGTCGATCTCCGTCCTGGTTGCCTGGAGGTTTGCCTCCGCCGCCTGCAGCTGGGCATTGGCTTCCGCCGCCTGCGCCGTGGTGATCGCGGCGTCGGGCGCCCACGTGCCGGCCTTGGTCAGCGCCAGCTCGCTGCGGGCCTGGGCCAGACGGGCCCTGGCGGACTCAACGGCCCAGCGCCGGCGCTCGAGTTCTTCCGAGGCGATCACGCCGGGTGTCTGAGCGGCGTTTGTTGCGTTGGCGAGCTGCACGCTGGCGTCGGCGAGGGCGGCCTCGGCCGCGTGCACCAGCGCCTCCAGCGGCGGCAGCAGCTCGGGCCTTGGGCTCTCGCTGTCGCGCATCACCCGAGATTGCGCGGAGGCGACGGTCGCGCGGCGTGACGCGAGCTCGGCCTCGCGCACGAGCAGTTCTGCGCGGCGGGTGCGGTCGTCGATCTGGAAGAGCGGGTCGCCCGCCTTCACCTGGTCACCGACCTTGACAAAGACCCTGGTAACGATGCCGGGCACGTTGCTGCCGATGGCGATGTTCTGCGTGCTCGCCTCGACGATCCCCGCGCCGGCGACGGGGCTGGCGTAGGGGCTTGAGGCGGGGGCGGCGATCGGCTCGGCGGGCACGACCTTCTTGTTGCTCTGGGCCGCGGTGTAGATGGCGATGCCGACGCCGGCGACGGCAAGGGCGGGGATGATGATGCTGCGGACGATCATGGGGAACTCCTGTTGGAGCGGTGTGGTGGTGAAACGCCGGGCGCGGGCACCGGTGGTGGGCTGTCAATGCGTCAGGGCGTCGGGGGCGGCAACCCTCGTGACGACGCCGTCGTTCATCGTTGCGATGCGGTCGGCGAAGGAGAAGATGCGGGCGTCGTGGGTCACGATCACCAGGGCGCGGTCCTCGGCCATGGCCACACCCTTGAGCAGGCGCATCACCGAGTGACCCGTGTGCTCGTCGAGTGCGCTGGTCGGCTCGTCGCAGACGATCAGACGCGGCTGGTGCACCAGGGCGCGGGCGATCGCTACGCGCTGCTGCTGCCCGCCCGAGAGCTGGCTCGGCAGGCTCTTTGAACGCCCTTCCAGACCCACGCGAGCCAGCACGTCTTCGGCTTTCTTCACCGCGGAGTGCCGACCCTCGCCCAGGATCATCAGCGGGACCGCGGCGTTCTCGGCGGCGGTGAGGGTGGGGAGGAGGTTGAAGGCCTGGAAGACAAAGCCGATGTTCTGCCCGCGCCAGAGCGTGCGTTGGCGCTGCGAGATGGTCTCGTAATCGACGCCGAAGACCGAGCACTCGCCCTCGTCGCGGTCGAGGATTCCGGCGATGACTGAGATGAGGGTGGTCTTGCCGCAGCCGGAGGGACCGACGAGCATCATGAGCTGGCCGTAGGCGATCTCCAGGTCCACACCGCGCAGGGCCATGACCTTGTTGTCGCCCGCGCCGTAGTGCTTGGTGACGCCGCGGCAGTGGACAGCCAGCCCGGTGGGTGCGGGCTTCGCGTCGCTGCGACTGTTCTTTGTTGCCGTTGCCATGTCTTTGCCTTCCATCTCTCGCATGCCAGCCGATCCGGCCGGCGACTCGACGCTACTTGAACACCGCCGCCGCCTCCAGCTTCAGCACCCTGCTCAGGCACAGCCCCGCCGAGGCGAGGCAGATCACCAGGATTGCGCCCGCCGTCAGCACCAGGATCTGCCAAGGGAGCAGGAAGGCCAGCCCCCCCTTGGCGACGAGCGTGCCCAGACCCGCGGCGAGCCCCACGCCGATGCCGTAACCGATCAGGCCGACAACGGCCGCCTGCAGCAGCACCATGCCCATCAGGCGTGCGTTGGTCGTTCCGAGCGCCTTGAGCGCGCCGTAGTAGCGCAGGTTGTCGAGGGTGAAGTTGTAGAGCATCTGCCCGGCCACCAGTGCGCCGACGGCGAACCCAAGCGCAACGGCCATGCCGAAGTTGATGAGGATGCCCGTCTCCTTCAGGATGAAGTTGACCGTCGCGCGGTCAAACTCGGCGTTGGTGCGTGCCCGCACGCCCAGCTGCGCCTCGAGGCGCTGGGTGAGGTCGTGCAGGTCAACACCCGGCTTGGCCTTCACCAGCACGTAGGGGGTCATCTTCGGCTCGGTCGGTGCCAGTTGCTTGGCGCGCGAATAGGTCGTGTAGACCATCGGCTCCCAGAAAAAGCTCCTGCTCGCCTTGTACGTGGCGGTGACCACCGCCTCCTGCTTGTCGCTGAAGGTGACGCGGTCGCCGATCTTCAGCGGGCGGCCCCCCTCGCGCCGCAGCGCGAGCTTGGTGTCCATGATGGTCGCGTCAACCAGCAGGGCCTTGTCCTTGCGCAGGTCGGAGAGCTGCCCCACCACCATCTCCGGCGGGCCGCCGGTGAGCGTCGCGTCGTCGAGCCCGACGACCTGCACAACCTTGCGTGTGCCGTCTGGCAGCTTCATCTTCACGAAGCCGAAGTAGAGCGGGACGGCCCACTCGACGCCCTCGACCGAGCGGGCGCGGTAGAGCAGCGTGTCCTTGAGCGCCAGCGCATCCTGGCTGAAGCGCACCTCCGGGTCCATGAGCCAGATGTCGGCCTGGCTCGTGTCGCGGATGAACGCGCCGGTCTGGTGCGCCAGCCCGACGAGGATGCCCGCCTGCTGCGTGATGAGCATGGCCGCGAAGCTGATGCCCGCGATAAGCCCAAGGTACTTGAGCTTGTCACCCAGCAGCATGCGCAGGGCCACGTAGCTCATCGGGCGCCCCCGCTGACTTCCTCGTCCCAGAGCCGGTCGACCGCTACGGGATCTCGAAGCAGGCCGCGGAGGACGGTCGCCCGGGCCAGGCGGGCGGCATCTTCGAACGGGGCCAGGCGGACCCACGGATCGTTGTCGAAGGTGATGTAGAGCGCGGCGGCCCCGTGGAGCGCACCCCAGAGCGTCTGGGCGACGGCCAGCGGGTCGGTCAGGTCCGGGCGCAGGCGCTGGGCGTTGAGCGCCTCGTGCACGCAGAGAATGAGGAAGGCGTAGCCGTTCTGGTTGGGGTCTTCGATGTGAGCGAGGTCTTCGGGGTCGGGCTCCACGTCGGCCGGGCACTTGGTGAGGAACATCAACTCGTACTGGCGCGGGTGTCGGCGGGCGAACTCCATGTAGCGGGCGCCCATTTTCCAGATGCGGGTGACCGGGTCGGGCTCGTCGCGGAGAAGCGACTGGAGGGACTCGTGGAACTGGCCGAAGTCGTGCCGGCAGAGGGCGAGGATGAGGTCGCGTTTGTCCTTGAAGTGAACGTAGAGCGAGCCGGGGGTGTACTCGATCGCGTCGGCGATCTGGCGCATGGTCACCTGCTCGTACCCGTGCTGGATGAAGAGCGAGCGAGCCGCGGCGAGGATCTTGCCGCAGACTTCTGCTTTTTCACGTGTTCGGCGGTCGGTTGACGTCATGAATGAACTCCGTTCATTGAAAGAATATCAATCTCTTCGGGGCGGTGCAATGAACGACGTTTAAACGATGAACAAAGTTTGCACGGGTTAGCAATATGATCGGGTTATCCCTTAAAGACGATGGCCGGTTCCAGCCGCATCACCTTCCAGATACTCAGCAGGCTGGCGAAAATGCAGATGAGGGTGATGGCGATGCCCGTCCCGACCAGCGTCTCCCAGCGGAGAAGGAAGGCGAGCTCGGTCTTCCTGGCGATGACGGCGAAAGAACTGGCAATCCCCACTCCCAGGCCGTAGCCGATCACGCCGACGACGACCGCCTGCAGGAAAATCATCCCCAGCAGGCGCAGGTTGGTAGCGCCCATCGCCTTGAGCGCGCCGAACTGGCGGATGTTGTCGCTGGTGAACTGGTAGAAGGTCTGGCCGGCGATCGCTGTGCCGACAGCGAACCCGAGGGCGACGGCGATGCCGAAGTTGATCGGGATACCGGTGTACTTCATGAAGTAGAGCATGGTCTTGAGTGAGAACTCACTGCCGAGCAGCGCCGCGAGCCCGGTGTCGGTCTCGATCCGCCGTGCGAGCACCGCGAGGCTGACGCCGGGCTTGGCCTTGACGCAGATGAAGCTGAGCAGCTTGCGTTCGCGCGGCGCGAAGGTCGTTGCGCGGGTGTAGGTGGTGTAGATCACCGGCTGGCTCTGGAACGTGCGCTGCACGCTGCAGATGCCCACCACGACGGCGCGCCGGTCGTTGAGCTCGAGCAGGTCACCGACTTGCAGGTTCCGTTTGGAGATCACCTTGCCGGCGGCATCCAGCTGCACGTGCGCCAGCCGCGATGATGCGCCCACCTCGTCAACGATCACGCCGTCGGCCTGGCGCAGGTCCTCCAGTGACCCCTGCACCATCCGCGGGGGGCCGCCGACCATGCTGGCGTCGTCGAGCCCGATGACGTTGCAGTTCTGGAAGGTGCCGTCGCTCAGGCGGGCCTTGATCAGCCCCTTGTAGAGCGGCACCGCCCACTCCACGCCCTCGATGCCGCGGACACGCAGCAGCTG
>JAUXUZ010000303.1 GCA_030680655.1 Phycisphaerales bacterium | reverse complement strand
CGCTGTGTCGTCGAGCAACTCCTGAAACGTTCCGGACATCAGCTCGTTGATGCTGGACGTGGCGTTGCGCAGCCAGCTCTTGGGTGTGAGCACGATCAACGGCTTGCGGAACATGCGTTCTTTGCTCACCTGACGGCGGAGCAGGTGGAACATCTGCGCGCCCGTGCTCGGGTAGCAGACCTGCCAGTTCTCGTGGGCGCTGCCGGTAAGGAATCGTTCCGGCCGGCACGACGAGTGCTCCGGCCCCATGCCCTCGGCCCCGTGGGGGAGCAGCATGGTGAAGCCGCTCCAGCGGCGCCACTTGAGCTCCGTGCTGCTGATGAACTGGTCGATCATCACCTGCGCACCGTTAACGAAGTCGCCGAACTGGGCTTCCCAGCAGACGAGCATCGTGGGGTCGGCGAGCGAGTAGCCGTAGTCGAAGCCGATCACCGCCTCCTCGCTCAGGGGCGAGTCGTAGACGCACAGCCTGGCCTGCGTGAGCTTGCCTGCCTCGTTCTTTTTGCCGGCGTCGTCTGGCATGTACGAGATCGGACGCATGTTGTTGAGCGGCGTGTACGCCTCGCCGGTCTTGAAGTCACGCAGGACCGCGTGGCGCTGCGAGTAGGTGCCGCGACGGCAGTCCTGACCCGATAGCCGCACCGCGTGCCCTTCCAGCATCAGCGTGCCGAAGGCGAGCAGTTCGGCGTCGGCGTGGTTGAGCGCCCCGCCCTCGAGGAGCGACGCACGCGACTGAGAAAGCACCTTGAGCTTGGGGTTAAGCTCGAACCCATCTGGGAACCTGTTGAACGTGGCGCAAACCTCGGCGATCAATTCCTTGCTGACAGCGGTGTTGACCGGCTCGAACGACCATTTGGCGCCGTACCCCTTCCACCGCCAGCCGCCCGGCTCCTTGGTGGTTGGGCCCGGCTTCTTCTTTGCATCGCTCTCCGCCGCCTCGTGCTCGCGGTCGAGCGTCTCCTGCAGCGCGGCCATCTGGCCCGGTGTCAGCACGCTCTCGTTGACGAGCCGCTCGGCGTACTCGGCGACGAGCGACTTCTGGCTCTTGATGAGCTGCGCGAGGATCGGCTGCGTGAACGACTGCTCGTCCTGCTCGTTGTGCCCCCACTTGCGGAAGCAGTACATGTCGATGAACACGTCGCGCTTGAAGTGCTGGCGGTACTCCACCGCGAGCTGCGTGACCGCGACGCACGCCTCGGGATCGGCGGCGCGCACGTGGAACGCCGGCACGTCGACCATCAGGCCCGCGTCGGTGCAGTAGGTGCTCGACCGGCCGTCCTTTGGCACGGTCGTAAAGCCGATCATGTTGTTGGCAACGAGGTGGATGGTGCCGCCGTTTGTGTACCCCTCAAGCTGGGCCATGTTCAAGAGCTCGGGCCCCACACCCTGGCCGATCAGCGCGGCATCGCCGTGCTGGATGACCGGGATCACCTTGTGCCGGTTGTCGATGTCGCCACGGAGGCGCTGCTTGGCACGCACCCGGCCGCACACCACCGGCGCAACGACCTCAAGGTGGCTCGGATTGAACGCCATCGATGCCTGGATCGTCCGCCCGTCGGGCAGCTTGTACTCGCCCGAGTAGCCCATGTGGTACTTCACGTCGCCACCGCTGCCGGAGTAATTCTCCCGCCAGCTCCCCTCGAACTCGGTCACGATCTGCTTGTAGCTCTTGCCGAGGATGCCGTTCAGCACGTCCAGCCGTCCGCGGTGAGACATGCCGATAATGACCTCGGCGCAGCCGGTCTCGGCCGCGGCCTGCATGATGCGGTGGTAGATTGCCAGCAGGGACTCGCCGCCCTCGATCCCGAACCGCTTCTCACCGGGGTAACGCTTCTGCAGGAACTGCTCGAAGCCCTCTGCGCGTGAGATCTGCTCGTAGACGCGGACCTTGTCCTGCTGGGAGAGGGGGAGGCGGAACCGCGACGACTCGATTCGGGTGCGGAGCCACTCGCGCTGCGCGTGGTCGGCGATGTGCATGTACTGCACGCCGACGGACCCGCAGTAGACCTGCTCGAGCGCATCGACCAACTGGCGCAGCGTCGAGCCCTTGGCGATGGGAAAATCGCCGGCGTCGATGGGCCGGTCCAAGTCGGCGTCGGTGAGGCCGCTGGCGGCAAGGTCGAGGGCCCTGTCGCGCGGTCGCGCACGCCCGAACGGGTCGATCTTTGCGCCGAAGTGGCCGTACCGCCGGTACGCATCGATCAGCGAGCGTGTGCCCGCGAAGACTCTCATCGCGTCGCGCGTGTCGCCGCTCGCGGCCGTTGGGGCCCCGCCACTGGCTATGGCCAGATCGAAGCCGGCGAAGAACGACTGCATGTCCGGCGGGACACTTGCCGCATCGGCCTTGTACTGCTCGTAGACGGACTGGAGGTACTCGGCGTTCCAACCGTTTACGGAGGGGGACGCGGCCTTGAGAACGGGGGTAGTTGCCATGGCGGTTCGCGAGGCGAAAAGGGTCGATTTCGAGCGATCAGAATGGGCTGTACGCTTACATCCCCGCGCCCGGTACGGACTGTTACCGAAGCGCGTGTCAGAAACGTTAGGCGTAGGAGTACGGGTTTTGGACAACTTCCCGCTTTCAATGAACACCGTTCACTGAGGTAGGTATCGGCAATAGAAAACGCGGGCTTGAGGCCCGCGCGGGTGCTGAAGACGGGTTCTCAGGGGTACGGGCATCGCTGATTCAGCGGGCCCGGCGAGCGTGCCTTAGACGGTTTCGATGTCCTTCTGCTTCTTGACGACGAGGGCATCGGTCTCTGTTTCGTACTTCTTCAACAGCTCCTGGACCTCTTCCTTGAGCGTCTCAAGCTCCGCCTCCGGGAGCGAGGCCTTGATGCTGTCGGCGCTCTTGTTCGCGTCGCGCCGCGCGTTTCGGAGGTGAACCTTGGTCTCTTCGGCGAGTTTCTTGCAGTGGGCCGAGAGCTGCTTGCGGCGGTCGCCCGACAGCGCGGGGAGGTTGATGCGGATCTGCTGGCCGTCGCTGTTTGGGACCAGGCCGAGCCCACTCCCCTCGATGGCCTTGCGGATGTCGTTGATCGCGCCTTTGTCGAACGGCTTGATGAGCAGTTGCGTCGCCTCGGGCACGCTGATGGCGGCGATGTTCTTCAGGTCGGACATAGAGCCGTAGTACTCGACCTTGATGAACTCGATCAGCGACGGGCTCGCGCGGCCGGTGCGGATGCCGTGGAGTTCCTTCTTCAGGTGTTCGATGCCCTTGGTCATCGCCTCTTCAGCGGTCAGCAGGATGGTGTCGGGGTCCATATGAGCGTCCTTGAATAGCCGGAGTTGTTCGCCGATGGTAGCGACGGTTCACCAATGAAAGGACGGCAGGCTGCCTGTCGCCGTCTGAACACGGCCGTACAGTGCCGCGACCGCATCCAGTCCATCCGCACAGCCGGCGCGGACCCCCCTCCGGCCAGAGTACAGACAAAGTGCCAACGAACAACATCGACCTTATCCGCGGGATCTACGACGCCTTCTCCAACGGGGACGTCGCTACGGTGATGGGGAGTCTGAGCCCCGGCGTTATCTGGAACGAAGCCGAGAACAACCCGTGGGCCGACGGGAACCCGTACATCGGTCCTGAGGCAGTCGCCAGCGGCATCTTCGCCCGCTGCGCCGGTGAGTGGGAAGGATTCGCTGTCGAGGTTGTAGAACTGCTCGACGCAGGGGACACGGTGATCATGCTTGGGCGGTACCGCGGCACATACAAGGCCACGGGCAGGTCGCAGAACACGCAGGTCGTCCATGTCTGGCGGATCGACGGGGGCAGGGTGAGCCGCTTCCAGCAGTATGTTGACACGCTGCAATTGTCGCTCGTCATGGGCAAGCAATAAGCCCGAGGAGCAGCCGTGAACTGAGTCGCCTGCAGAGCAGGGCGTCACCGCCGGTGGCTGTGCACCTCCATCGCCAGGTTGAGAAGTTGCTCGTGACGAAGTCGTTTGCGGAATGGAGGAGAAGGCGGGTTTTGCCTCCCGCTCCAACGGGTTCACTCATGACTCGACCTACATCTTGAGGTCGAAGCCGCCGACGCTCGTGCTGCCCTTGTCGTCCTCGATCTCGACCCACAGCTTGCTGCCGTCGGGCATCGGGTTCGGGACTTCGGCGTGGACGTGCCAGCGGTTGGGGTCCTTGGGGTCTTCGACCTCTGCCTTGGCCTTGACCGAACCCTTGGCGTCTTGCGTGCCGATCCAGAAGCGGACAGAGGCCGCCTTCGTCGTGGCCCCCGCGTTCGGAGTGATGGTCACATCGATCGGAGCGTCCTTTCCAGCGACGACCTGGCCGTCGTCTCGGGTGGCCTTCGCCGTGAATGCGCCGATCGTCTGCTCACCGAGTGCGATCACCGCGCCGCCGTGGCCAGCCTTGGGGGCGGATTTCTCGCCGTTGGGGCCGTGGTCATGATCATGGTCATGGTCGTGGCCGCTGTGGTCGGTCTTCGCGGCCGTTGTTGCGGGTTTCTTCTCACAGCCAGCGAGCGAACTCACAGCGGCAAGAGGGGCAAGGGCCAGAATCGCGATAAGCAGATGGCTGGTACGCATGGGAACTCCTTTGCAAAGTATATGACCGAGTGCGGCGAACTCCTCGACTCTACTGGTCGCCTGGGTGCCTGGGGAACGCACGACGACTGAACGCCCGGGCGACGCGCCAGAGCAGGGAAGAATGAGATGGGCCACCGCTTACGTCGGATGTCGGCAATGCAACACGGTGTACAAGGGCGAATCCAGCGGGCACAACGATGAGGTTGAGGAACGTAGACGTGAGCAGGCCACCGAGCACGACCACCGCGAGTGGTGAGAGCAGCTCACTCCCCGGCTTTCCGGCCGCGAGAGCGAGCGGGAGCAGCCCCAGCGCCGCGGCCAGCGCGGTCATGAGGATGGGGACAAGCCGCTCCATCGAACCCTGGACGATCGCGTCTGCCAGGGTCTTGTGCTCCACGTCAACCAGATGCCGGTAGTGGTTGACAAGCAGGATGCCGTTGCGCACGGCGATGCCAAAGAGCGTGATGAACCCGACAAGGCTCGCGATCGAGAGCACCGGCGCCTGATACGGCGAGGCGCCCAGGCCGAAGAGGGCCAACGTGTTTCTGACAAGCCCGGTGTGCAGCAGAGACTCGGTCACAAAGACAGCCGCGATGCCGCCGATGGTCGCCAGAGGCAGGTTGACCATGACCAGCGCGGCGACTTTGAACGAACCGGTCGAGAGTTGGAGCAACAAGAGCATGACTACGACGATCCCCGCGCCGGCAACAAGGAGCGTCCGGCTGGCGGATTGCTGGGCCTCAAACTGCCCTCCGAACTCGACGAGATAGCCCTCGCGCTGCACGATCGGTGCGACGCGGGCCTTGACCTGAGCCACCAGGTCGCCGAGGTTGTGCCCGTCGGCGACGTTGCACGAGATCACCGCCTTGCGCTGCGCGTTCTCGCGGGCGATGATGTTGGGGGTTTTCTCCGGGCCGATGTCCGCCACGTCACGCAGTCGCACCATCGGACCGGGCCCTCCGTTCTCCGTGGTCGCGCGGAGGATGAGGTCCTGCACCTGTTCGATCCGCTCGCGCTCGCTCGCGTCGAGACGGACGACCATCGCGTAGCGCCTCATGCCCTGGTTGACGTCGGCAACGTGCTCACCGTAGAGGGCCATCTGAACCTGCTCGGCGGCGTCGCCGGGGGTGAGCCCGGCAGCGGCCAACTCCTGGTGCCGGTACCGGATCGGCACGCTGGTGATCATCACTTCGCGATTGGCGGTCACGTCGCGTGCTCCGGGCATGGCCTTGAGTTCACCCTCGATCTGCCCCGCGAGCTTGCGCAGCGTGGGCAGGTCCTCGCCGTACACGTTGATGGCGATGGCGGCGGGTGTGCCCGAGAGGATGTGCGAGAGGCGGTGCTCGATGGGCTGGCCGATCTGCACCGTCACGCCCGGCACGCCGGTGGCAATGGCCGCGATGCCCTTGCGAACCGTGGCGTAGTCTGCATCGGGAGTGAGCAGGATGTCGAGTTCGCTGTTGGATACTGGCTCTGCGTGCTCGTCACGCTCGGCACGCCCCGTGCGCCGCGTCACGCTCTGCACACCCTCGAGCGCGATGAGACGCTGCTCGATTCCCAGGGCCGATCTGTTGCTCTCGGCCAGGGATGTGCCCGGAGGGGACGACACAAACACCGTGAACGACCCTTCTCGAAACTCGGGCAGGAACGACGTGCCGAACGTGCGTGCGAGCACCAGTGAGAGGCACGTGGCGACCAGGGCCATTGTCAGCACGAATACGCGGTGCTTAAGCGACCAGCGGAGCGACGGCTCGTAGCGACGCTTGAGCCATCGAACCAGGAACCCGTCTCTTGCGGAATGACCGTGCTTGCTGGCCGCTCCGGTCGCCGCGCCCTCCCGAGCCGGTTTGGGCTTGAGCAGCAGCTTGCACATCGCGGGCGTGACCGTCAGCGCGACCACGAGCGAAGCCATGATCGAGACGATGTACGTCGCGGCCAGCGGCTTGAAGAATCGACCCTCGAGCCCGTCGAGGAACATCAGCGGCAGGAACACGACGCAGATCAGGACCGTGGCGTACACGACCGACGAGCGGATCTCGTTGCTGGCCGAGTAGACGATCTCGACAAACCCCTTGCGCTGTGCCTCGGGCAAGGCCGCGTTCTCGGCCAGCCTCCTGTGCACGTTTTCCACATCGATGATCGCATCGTCGACCAGCTCACCGATGGCAACCGCCAGCCCGCCAAGCGTCATGACGTTGAGCGTCATGCCCAGCCCGTCGAGCGTGAGCAGGGCCGCGGCCAGTGAGAGCGGCAGGGCGGTGAGCGTGATGATCGTGGTGCGCACGTTGAGCAGGAACAGGATCAGGATCACCCCCACGATGACCGTCGCCTCTACCAGCACTTTGAAGACGTTGTTCACCGATCGCTGGATGAAGTGGCTCTGACGGAAGACCTCCTTGTTGATCACGATGCCCTGCGGGGCGCTCTTCTCAAGCTGCACGAGCGCCGCGTCGATCGCGGCGGTGAGCTGAAGCGTGTTGGTCCCCGGCGATTTCTGTACGGTGAGCACGACGGCGGAGACCCCCTGGTTCGCGGCCGTGCCCCGCTTGGGCGCCCCGCCCAGGGTGACATCGGCCACCTCGCCGATGGTGATGGGCAGGCCGTCGTGCATCACGATCATCGTCGTTGCGATGTCTCGTACGCCCGTCACCCGCGCCGCCTGACGCATCGGCAGCTCCGCCCGGTCTACATCCGACAGGTACCCGGCGCTGGCGGTGCTGTGCGACTTGCGTGCGGCGATTGCCACGTCCTGCACCGTCAGGCCGTAGAGCGCCAGGCGATCCTGCTGCACGTTGATCTGGTACTCGGGCAACTCGCCGCCGATCGCTGACACCTGCGAAACCCCGGGGATCGCCAGCAGCCTGTTGCGCAGGTCAAACTCTGCGTAGGCTCGCAGGTCCATGTCACTGACGCTTTTGTCGGGAGATGAGACCGCCAGCAGCATGATCTCGCCGGTGATGCTGGAGATCGGCGTCATCACCGGCTCGATGTCCGGGGAGAGGCTTCCCTTGGCGCCGGCCATCCGCTCGCCGACGAGCTGCCTCGCCCGGTAGATATCCGTTCCCCAGTCAAACTCGACCCACACCAGCGAGAGCGAGATCGCCGACGCGGAACGCACGCGGCGCACGCCCGGCAGCCCGTTAACGGCGGACTCGAGCGGGAAGGTCACGTACTGCTCGACCTCGTCGGCCGCGAGCCCGCCGGCCTCGGTCAGGATGACCACGGTGGGCGCGTTCAGTTCGGGGAAGACATCCACCGACATCTTCGGCAGGCGCGCGAGCGTGTAGAGGAGCATCGCGGCGGCGATGAGGACCACCAGCGTTGAGTGCTTGAGCGAGAACGAGATCAGGTGCTTGAGCATGTTGGGTCCTGGGGCCTTGGGTTAATCGCTGCCCTCGTGGAACGTGCCGTCTGGGTGGAAGTGCCCGCCCTTGGTGATGCTGCCGCTGGTGGCGACAATGAGCTGGTACACGCCATCGAGCACGATCTCGTTGCCCTCCGCCACGCCGCTCTTGATGACGACCCAGCGGCCGTCGTCGGTGCCCAGGTCAGCCTCCATACGGATGGCCTTGTTCGGGTCGGCGGGGTCGCGCCTGAAGATGATCGTGCTGGTGCCGTCTCGTGCAACGCAGCGGAGAGGAATGGCCAGTTCGCTCCCACCGCTGCCGCCTGTGACCACCTCGAGGAACGCCGATGCGCCCGCCCTCGCCCATGCTGGGGCCACCGTTCCGGCGGCGGGCGCGAGGATCAGGTCGAGTGTGCGGCGCTCGGGGTCGGCGGTCGGCCCGAGCGTGAGCGTGCCGGTGAAGCGGGCGGCGGTGTCGCTCGCGTCGGTCGCCCCTATAGCGTGCGGGGCGACCACGCTGGCTTGCTGCCCATCGGTCAGGCGGGGCAGATCGCTCTGGAGGCCCACGGCTCGGAATCGCACCCGGTCGGGCTCAACAGTCGAGAGCACGTGGGCGTGCTGGTCGATCACCCGGCCCGAAACGACGTTGACGGCATCGATCACGCCGGGAGCTAGCGCCCGCACTTCAATGGCGTTGATGGTCTGCCATCGGGGCGTCTGGCCCTGGCCTGGTGATGGCGCGCGGAGGTCGGATGCGCCGACGCCCACCAGCGTCGCGGCGGCCTCGAAGAGAAACGCCAGACGCGCGTTCGCCGCGTCGAGCTGGGCCGCCGTCTCAACCCTGCGGACGGCCAGTTCGGTCTCCTTCTCCAGCGTTTCGGCGAGATCGGTTCGGGCGGATGCCATCGCCGCCTTGGCCTGAGCAAGCTCGTCGCCGCGAGCGCCGCCGGCGGCTTTGAGTTGTTCAAGGGTGGTCACCCGCGCCGTCCAGAGGTCAACGGCCAGTTGCAGCTCTGTGTGGTGGTTCTCATGGGCGGCGAACAGAGGCTCAATGCTGTCTGCACCCGCCCGCGCCAGCTTCACCGAGGCCTCGGCGTCGGCGAGCGCCATCTGCGTCTCTCGCCAGCGTGGAGAATCCAAACGGTAGAGAGGAGTACCCGCCGCGACGGTCTGGTACTGCTGCACAAGCAGTTCAACGGTGCCCGGGGCGGCCGCTCGGTACTCCCGTCTGGCCGTTGGGAGCAGCTCGAACCTCCCGGGGATGCGCAGCGTGCGGGCGACGTTGCGGCTCTCGACCTTGGCGAATGTAATGCCCAGGTTGTGACGCACGGCGGGGTTGATGTCCACCCGGTTCGTCGGTGCGGGAGCATCGCCGGTTGCCCCTCCCGCCGGTGCATCTTCGGCCCTCTTCTTGCATCCCAAGGGTGCGAAGGCGAGCACGAGCGGGAGGGTCAGGCAGGCGATGCGGAGTTTCATGTGGTGCGTGTGCATGTGGATAGTCCTTCAATGCCCGGCCGGAGATGGCACCAGCGTGTTCGTTGGCGGCAACGGCGATCGGGGCTGGGCGAGGGGCCAAACCGGCGGCCCGATGAGTTCATCCAGTCGCACCGCGCCGATCGATTCGTTGGCGCGGGCCTCAACTAGCCGCACCTTCGCGGCATGCTGGGTGGTGAGCGACTGGAGCAACAGCAGCGCATCGACACGCCCAAGCGCTGCAATACGGCGCACGTCCGCCTCCTGCTCATCTGCCAGAGGCACAACGCTCGACTCGACGAGCGCCCGCTGGGCCTTGCCCGCCTCGAAACGTGTCAACGCGATTGCGAGTCTGGAGGAGAGATGCTCGTAGGCCGCCGCGAACCGCCCGAGGGCGACCTCTCGCTGGGCAGAGGCCTGCGCAACCCCCTGCTGATTGCGGTTCCAAAGTGGGATCGGGAGCGACAGCCCCAGCAGCACCCGACTGTCGCCCTGGTCGGTGCCGTAGCCGGGGCCGATGCTCAGCTCGGGGTACTGCTTACGGACCTCGGCGCGGAGCGACTGTTCGGAGACTTCGTACTCGGCGCGAACGGCGGCGAGTTCGGGATTGGCTGACTCGACCAACGGCCGGAGGTCCTCGAGCCGGGTCACGCGCGCCGCGAATGTCACGCAGGGCACAAGTGTGAGCGGAGTCTCCGGCGCCAGGCCGAGCATTGCCCTCAGTTGCAGCTCAAGTTCCTTGACCCGGGCGGCGGTTGCGATCAAGTCGGCCTCGCGGCCTGCGAGCTCGACACGGAACAGACGTGCATCAACCCGGGTCATCGAGCCGGCTTGCTCTTGCCGATCGGCCAGCGCAGCGACATCACGCAGCCTCGTGGTGAATCCCTCTGCGGCTTCCGCGCGATAGCGTGCGGCCGACCATTCGACCCACAGCTCCCGAAGGGCCGATCTGGTCGCCCATTCCTTTGCCGCAAGGCGATCCAGTGCTGCGGCGAGCCCCGCTCCGGCAAGGGCCCTCTCAGCCTCAAGCCTGCCGGAGATGGGGATCGTGATGGCGATCGTCGAACCCGCCACCCATCGGTTCGCACCGCCCGCACCCGACACGATGCGTTCGAGGTCAACGCCGAGCACCGGGTCTTGCCACAACCCCGCGTGCGCCTCAGTGGCCCTTGTGACGTTTGACTCCAGGCGTGCCTGCCGCAAGTCGGGGTTGAACACCAGCACGACGGCCTCGGCCGCGGCGAGCGTGAGCCCGTCCGCAGGATCAAAGACAAGGGTCTGTGCGGGACCAGCACCGCTTTCAGCCTCTTCGAGGATGGCAGCGAACGCTCGGACCGATGGGTCAGCAGGTGACCGGGTGAGCCACGCGGCCCGCGTGGCGTCTAAGTCCAGGGGCTTGCGCTCATAGGACTGGCACCCACCCGCGTGCAACATCAGCCCGGCGAGCAGCACAGTCACCGCAGGGCAGTGCAGCGCGCTTGCCGAAGCGTGTGAACGCGGCCTCAACGCGGAGCGGCCTTTGCCGCTCAAGTTCTTGGTGTACTTCAAGGGAGTTTCCTGCTTCGAGGATCGCGGCCGGCCTGAGAGGGCCAAGAGCACGGAGGAACCAACGAACACCGCCACACTCCAGCGCAATCGGACCACGCGAAGAGCGGCAAATGGGGAGGGGCTTCCGAATTCCTAGATGAGCAGCGCGCGGCTCGTGCGCAGGAGGCGATCACCCGCGCTCAGAGTGAGAAGGTCTCTTGGTCCACCCCTGAGCCTGCCGCCGGGCGAGCAGGCGTGAAGGTCAAGGTCCGGTGAGCGCGAAAATGCAAAGGCAACAAACACGAACAAGTCCGCAGTGGACAGGTTCTTTCCGAGTTCAAGGCTGCGCGTGGGCAGTTGCTTGTGTACGTCAAAGGACGTGACAATGCCGCAAGGGACCTCCGCAGGATGGTCTCCCTCCGAGTCCCCGCCCGCTGGAACATCCGACGATTGGGCAGCATGATCGTGCCCGTGCCCGTCGGCGTGGTGTGCAGCAACGAGTTCGCCTCCGGCAAGCACACCTACCCGGTGCAGATGAACCCCGTTGTCGTCGTGGCGATGACAAAGGAATGTCCCACGGTTGAAGGCACTCAACAGCAGCAGCGGGACGATCAGCACGACCACGAGCCGCCGTGCAGCACACGACCGCATGAAGCGGGCAAGCATGTTCGAGAAGTTGGCTGGGCTGCGGCGGTGCACGTGTGAGAGAGTGTATCGGCTGGGAATCGCGCGATCCATGATCGCCATCGACTCGGTCAGCAGGCCGAGTGGGCCGGTCGCCAACGCAGCCGCGACGATCGTCGTGCTCGGCGATCTTCAAGCCCTCGTGCACTTGCACGACACCCTCGGACCCTCCGTCTCGGCTGGATTCATGCCGGAGAAAGTCCGGGCACAGTTCGTGAGCATGGCGCCGGGCACGCTCGATGGCAAGGCAGTGGTTCAGTGCGGAGCAGATCATTCACAGGCTGCGTAAAGCCCACGTGGAGTTGGTCAAGGCACAGTTGAGCGGCACGTGAGCGCACATCCAAAGACGAGTGCGAACTTGCCTTTCTCTGCGGCACAACAAACGCAAACGCCCGCGAGACAACTCTCGCGGGCGTTCGTACTTCAATCGGGGCGAGAGGATTTGAACCTCCGACCTTCTGGTCCCGAACCAGACGCGCTACCAAGCTGCGCTACGCCCCGTCGTGCTGCACTGGTTATCCGCTGATCTCGGCCTGTTTCGGGCGGACGGGCCGGATGTCCTGCTTAAGGACGAGCCGACTATAGGGCAAGCCTGTGACCGGGAGCAACGGCTTGCCCGGTTTCGCGGGTCTGGCGGCCAGCGGGGGCCGATCTCTGCCGCTATTGGCCGTTGGCCTTCACCTGGGTGTCAAATGTCGGCCGGACCGAGTAGACGTTATCCGCAACTGTCGCGGCGTTGGCGTCACTGCCGGGCGAGTAGAAGTAGGGGCGGCCGCCGGCGCACAGTCCACCGTCTCCGGTGCCTTGGAACGTGGGGTCGCCACCGGCGCTCACCACCTGCCAATCGCGCGTGATCGAGAATGTCATTAAGTTTCCACCCTGGCGCAGGGCGATCGTGCGTGCGGGGTTTCCGCCGATGCCGTAGATGCCCTGGTAGGACGGGTGCACGAAACGGATCGGCCGGCCCCACGCGTCCTTGATGCGCGTGTAGGTGATCGGGGCGGTGCCGGCGGTGGTGCGCTTGCTCGGGGTCTGGCCGTTGATCACCGCGCTGGCGGGGACGAGCTCGACAAATTCAGCAGGGATGCGCTGGATGATCGCGGCGGATGCGGGCTCGCCTTTGAGCAGTTCTACGGCCAGCTCGCCGCTGGGGAACGGTGGATTGCCGATTGCGGGTGTCGCGTCCGCCAGAGGGAATTCGTTTCCTGAAGCGTCAACGAACCGATCAGGGAACTTGCCAGCGGTGCCACCCTTGGCTTGCACGAACGCTTCCATCGCCTGGTCGAGCGTCT
>JAUXUZ010000302.1 GCA_030680655.1 Phycisphaerales bacterium | reverse complement strand
GCGCGGGGTGGTTCTGCGGTACGCTCAGCGATCAGGATGAGAACCTCGCGTGCGTACGTTGTGGTGCCTGATGGGGCGACAGGTCTTGGTGCGGAGTGACTGATAATGAGCAAGCCGAGTCGATTGAAGATGATCCCCGGTGTGGCTTGCGGGTTGATCGTCGGCACGCTGGCGGGCAGCGTGGCGGCGCAACCCGTGCTTGTGCCGGGCGATTGGCTCGTTGGCTCACGCAACTTCGGGACCGTGCTCAAGGTCAATCCGGCGGACGCTGAGCTGATCAGCGGGCGTGACCTCTCCACGGCCTCGATGGTGTCACGCGGCAGCGGTCTATCACTTGTCGGCGTGCAGTTGGACCTGCTGGCGATGAGCGAGGGCCAGTTGCTGGGGCGTGCATCGCAGACCACGAATCAACAGGGCACCTATTCGATCGATGTCGCCACGGGGAACCGGACGATTCTGCCCGGGACGGGGGTGGCGCCGTGGACAAGCGGCGGCGGGGGTCTGCTTCGGCTTGATCAGGATAACGTGCTGGCATTGGTGGACGACTTCGGCGCGGGGACCGCGGGAAACGGCCGCCTGGTGAGGTACACGATCTCGACGGGTGAGAGCACGCTGGTCTCGGGCGGTACGCGCGGGAATGGCGTCGTGATACACCGCCCGCGGGCGATGTGCAGGTTCAATGCACACACCGTCGCGGTGGTGGAGTTTGGTCCCAATGCGCAAAATGCGCTTCCCGGCGCGCTGGTGTATCTGATCGACTTGACCACCGGTGACCGAACGGTGGTCTCTACGCCTGGGCAGGGTGCCCCGCAGCGGTTTATGTGCGTTGACGGAGTGGTGTCCGCCGCGCCCGTGGCGATCCCCGGGGTCGGTTGGGGGCCCGTGAGCAATGGGCAGTTCCGGGGGATTGCGTATCAGAACGGCTTGATCTATGTCAGCGGTTCTCTGGGGGGGACGTTCGAGCCGTTCATCATGGGCATCATCCCGGCGGACGGCGGGCGCACCTTGGTGGGCGGCACAGCACTTTACCCGGAGCGGGTGACGGTGCCGTTCGGAGCGGGTTCTACGACGGTCATACCGGAGGCACCGGCATCGCTCGTCGTAAACTCCGATCATTCGTTGTTGATGTGCGCTGTGTTCGGGCCGAATCGAGTCTGGCAGTTGGACACGAACACCCGCCAGTTGACGATTGTGGCGGATATGGACCCGGCTGTCCTGGCTCAATACCGGGGGCCAGCTTCGTTCAGCAGTTTGACGGTCGTGCCCGTGGCCTGTACGGGCGTGCCGCAGATCGTTTCACCGACCGCCGCGGTCTCGGCGTGCGCTGGGGCAACGGCGAGTGTGAGCGTTTCGGTGGGAGGACCGGGAGAAACGTACTTTCAGTGGCGGAAGAACGGGGTGCCGATCAACTCGGTCTTCAACGCATCCGCGGCGACCGCCACGCTGACGATCAGCACAATCCACGACCCGGACACCGCGCTGTACGACTGCGTTGTCACCAACTGGTGTGGGAGTGTCACCAGCGGCGCAGCGCAGGTCTTTGTCGATCCGTCGGATATGGGCGTTCAGGGCGGGCAAGCGGGGCGGGACGGTGTTCACGATAACAACGACTTCGTGGTGCTGATCGACTATTTCTTCTCCGAGGACCCGCGCGCTGACCTGGGCAGGCAGGGTGGGGTGCTTGGTTCCGACGGGCTGTACAACAGCAACGACTTTGTGGTGTTTATCGACCGATTCTTTGCAGGGTGCTAAGCGAGCGGGCCTCGGGCGCGTGGCACAGATCGTCGCTCGGGGAATTCGGTGCGTTTGGGGCTTCACGCTCGCCGGTCTGTTGTCCGCGGCCGCACTGAAGTTGGTCAGAGCGGGGAGCGGGGAGGGCGTGTAGCCCAATAGGCGTCCGCCTCGGCCTCGAGCTTGTCGAGGCGCGTGTAGTAATCCGGGAACTCTTTGAGGTGGGCCCAGGCAATCTTGCCGGTGAGCTGCGGGTCATCGTTGGTTACGTTCGTCTCGGCGTCGCGCGAGCCGTGCTCGAACTCGACTTCGAGGCCGCGGCGGAACTGCTGGGGATCGATGTTGGCCCAGTTCACACCCAGTGAGGTCCCGATCTGCTTTGCTTCATCGGCGCTGACGTTTCGCTTGCCCATGTGTGGCTCCGTTTCAGACTTGGAACACGACAGGCTAGTCCTGAGCCGGGCGGGGGGGGTGGTGATCCGCGTTGATCCATGGCTGTTTCTCTGGTCGGACGATCGCGGCGCGTGGGCACCGGGGCGGCGGGGTCGGCGCGTGTAGAGGAACGGTTGGATCAGCGGCGGCGGCGCAATGCGGCGAGGCCGCCCAGGCCTAACAGCGCGGCCGCGCCGGGAGCGGGGACTGGCCTGGACCACAGCAGAGCCTCATTGCTACCGGTTACGGGGTTGAAGCCGTACCCGCAGATGTAGATGTTGACCCCGTCGGTTGAGATTCCCTGGGCCGAACTCGAGGTGAGTCCGCTGGGAAGGAACGACCCGAGATCAACCCAGGAATCGGCGGTGCCGCTCCATAGGCTCGCACGTCTCACACCGCCGACGATCGCAAAGCCCACCTGCAGCGAGCCGTTTGTATCGAATGCCTGTGACTCCGTCGATCCGACAGGGTTCAGATCAACCCACGACGTTGCGGTACCGCTCCACAGGCTTGCTCGCCGCGCTCCACCGGCTCCGCCGACGGGGGTGACATACCCCACTTGTTGTGAACCGCTCACGCTCGCGGCAAGCGAATATGAAAAACCGGCCGGGTTCAAGTCGATCCAGGACGCCGCCGTCCCGCTCCACAGACTGGCATGCGCTACGCCCCCGTTGCGGACGTACCCCACCTGCTGGGTGCCGCTGGTACCGACCCCGGCCGATGACGTCCACCCTCCCACTGCTGGAGTCAGATCAACCCACGACGCGGCGGTGCCGGTCCACAGGCTCGCGCGCGTGGCCCCGCCGACGATGGCGTAGCCCACCTGTTGCGAGCCGTTGATGTCGTTTGCGATCGATGACGTTGCTGCGGCGGGGTTCAGGTTCACCCACGATGCCACGGTGCCGCTCCAGAGGCTGGCTTGATTCCGACCACCGACCGCAGCCACGCCCGCCTGCTGCGAGCCGCTCACGCCAAAGACGGTCGAGTCCGTCGATCCGGCGGGGTTCAGGTCAACCCACGTCGAGGCGGTGCCGCTCCAGAAACCCGCGTGACGCATGAAGCCGGCGATGACATAGCCGCCCTGCCGCAGGCCGCTCACGTCTTCGGCCTGAGACTGCTGCGCTCCAACAGGCTAAAGGTTGGTCACCGTC
The DNA here is from genome assembly GCA_030680655.1 of Phycisphaerales bacterium. GTDB lineage: Bacteria > Planctomycetota > Phycisphaerae > Phycisphaerales > UBA1924 > JAJTGZ01. The sequence continues at coordinate 266 of JAUXUZ010000302.1, read as the reverse complement.
CATTGCGCAGAAGCGCCCGAGGCACCAAAGAGAACCGCCGTACCGGCCGCGCAAACAAACAACTTCACAGGATCCATCCCTTCCTCAGGCCTTCGCCCGAACGCAAACGACCACCTTGACGCGATGGGGTTGAGTATACATGACATCCCTCACCGTGCAAGTTCGTTTTGTCTACGGGAGCGTGTTACTGAAGGCCGCTCTGGGACTATGGTGTGCCTTGGGGCTCCACGCCTGCAGGCCTGTTGCCCGCGGCCGCACGGAAGTCG